>JBEVKB010000070.1:0-10929 GCA_040509875.1 Steroidobacteraceae bacterium
GAAAAGGCCATGCTGCAGGCCATGGCGGGCGCCAAGGAGAATGGCACCAACCTCGTCTCTCATCTCGTATTGGCTGGACTCGCGGACGCCCGCGAAATCGCCATTGCCGCATCGCATGAGTTCGGCGTGCCGCTGCTGGATCTCGAATCGATCCAGCCGGATCTCGAGACTATCAAGCTCGTATCCGACAAGCTGCTTTCCAAACATCGCGTACTCCCACTCATGCGGCGAGGGAAGCGATTGTTCGTTGCAGTCTCCGATCCGACCAACATGCATGCATTGGACGAAATCAAGTTCCAGACCGGCATGTCGATCGAAGCGATCGTCGTCGAAGAGGACAAGCTGCAGCGCATCGCCAGCAAAGCCTATGAGCAAGTCGATACGCAGATGCCGGCTCTTACCGACGACGACATCGACCTCGACAATCTGGACGTCAGCGGCGGCGACGATGACGACAATAAAGATGCCGTTGGCCGCGATGATGTCGAAGACGCACCGATCGTGCGGTTCGTAAACAAGGTGCTGCTCGATGCGATCAAGAAAGGCGCATCGGACATCCACTTCGAGCCTTACGAAAAATCCTATCGGATCCGCTTGCGCCTGGACGGTTACCTCAAGGAACTAGCCAGTCCCCCGGTGCAACTGGCTGTGAAGCTGGCTGCGCGCATCAAGGTGATGTCGCGACTCGACATTGCCGAGCGACGCATTCCCCAGGACGGGCGCATCAAGATGCGCATCTCCAAGACGCGCGCCATCGATTTTCGCGTCAGTACCTGCCCTACCTTGTTTGGCGAAAAGATCGTCGCACGTATCTTGGATCCGTCCAGCGCCATGCTCGGCATCGAAGCCCTGGGCTATGAGCCCGAGCAAAAGGAACTGTACCTCAAAGCACTGGCGCAACCGCACGGGATGATCCTGGTGACCGGACCGACAGGTAGCGGCAAAACAGTTTCGCTCTATACCGGGCTGAACATACTGAACAAAGAAGATACGAATATTTCGACCGCGGAAGACCCGGCGGAAATCAACTTGCCAGGCGTCAACCAGGTCAACGTGAACCCTAAGGTGGGACTGACTTTCGCTTCGGCATTGCGCGCCTTCCTACGTCAGGATCCGGACGTCATTATGGTCGGCGAAATACGTGACCTGGAAACGGCGGAAATCGCCATCAAGGCCGCGCAGACAGGTCATCTAGTACTATCTACATTGCACACGAATGACGCGCCGAAAACGTTGACGCGATTAATCGACATGGGCGTAAAGTCCTACGCGATAGCGACATCGGTTTCGCTAATCATTGCGCAACGATTGGCGCGTAGACTGTGCAATCAGTGCAAGGCGCCGATCGACATGCCTCGCGAAGCGCTTCTAAAGGAAGGTTTTTCCGAAGAGGACATCGCCAGCGGACTGAAGATTTATCGAGCGGTCGGGTGCTCTTCCTGCACCGACGGCTACAAGGGACGAACCGGTCTATATCAAGTCATGCCGGTATCCGAGGAAATTCAGCGCATCATCCTTCAAGAAGGCAATGCAGTGGACATAGCCGCCCAGTCTGCCAGCGAAGGCATCTGGGACCTGCGCAAATCAGGGCTTGCGAAGGTCAAAGCGGGGCTGACGAGCCTGGAAGAAGTCAATCAGTGTACGACTGAGTAATCGGATAAAATTGCACGGGGATGTGGGAAAAGCGTCATGGCACAAGCAATCTCTTCTCAGCAGGTCCAATACAATTGGCAAGGAACCGACCGCAAGGGCAAGCGCCAGAAGGGACGCATGCTCGCCGTGTCGGAAGCTGCGGTCAAAGCCGAACTGCGTCGCCAGGGAGTAGTGGCGAAAAGAGTCACTAAGGAAAACCAGCTCTTCAAGAGCGGCAAGAAAGTCTCTGCGGAAGACATCGCACTATTCGCCCGGCAGCTCGCGACGATGCTGCAGGCCGGCATTCCGATGGTTCAATGCTTCGACATCATCGGCAACGGTCACGACAAACCTTCCGTGCAAAAGTTGGTGCTCGCGATCAAGTCGGACATCGAAGCAGGCACCTCGCTGCATGAAGCACTGGCAAAGCATCCTCTCTACTTCGACGACCTGTTCGTCAACCTCGTCGAGGCAGGTGAACAGGCCGGCGCCCTGGAAACGTTGCTCGACAAGATCGCAACCTACAAGGAAAAGACTGAGGCTCTGAAAAAGAAGATCAAGAAAGCGTTGTTCTATCCAGCAGCGGTTTTGATCGTTGCAGTGATCGTTACCACCATCCTGCTGATCTTCGTGATCCCACAGTTCGAATCCCTGTTCCAGGGCTTTGGCGCGGACCTTCCTGCCTTTACGCAAATGGTCATCAACCTATCCCGGTTCGTTCAGGCGAAAGGATGGCTGATCGCCATCATAGCGGGCGGTGCAGGCTATGCGTTCTTCTACTTCAAGAAGCGTTCGCGTCCGATGCGTCGTTCACTCGACCGTATGATGCTGAAGGCGCCGGTTGTCGGACCTATCTTGGTAAAGGCGGCAATCGCCCGTTTTTCACGAACTCTTTCGACGATGTTTGCCGCCGGCGTCCCTCTCGTCGAGGCTCTGACATCAGTGGCAGGAGCCACGGGCAACATCGTTTTCGAAGAAGGAACGTTGAAGATTCGCGACCAAGTGGCCACTGGACAGCGCCTACAGCGTTCGATGGAAGAAACCGGTCTGTTCCCCAACATGGTCGTGCAGATGATCGCCGTCGGTGAAGAATCCGGTTCTCTCGATACGATGTCCTCCAAGGTCGCCGACTTCTACGAAGCCGACGTCGACGCCGCAGTGGACGCAATGAGCAGCTTGCTCGAACCCATCATCATGGCGATTCTCGGCGTGTTGGTCGGTGGCATGGTGATCGCGATGTACCTGCCGATCTTCAAGCTGGGAGCGGTCGTCTGAGGGCTGCACAGGGCACGCATCCCCGGTGCCACTACAACGTGAAGTGAAAACGCCGCGCACCGCGCGGCGTTTTCTTGTCCGGGACCGATAACTACAAATGCAAGAAGCCATCGACCTGCTGATCTACGGACTGACCACCTCGAACGCGACGTGGATCGCCTTCGTATTTCTCTTGAGCCTGCTCATCGGCAGCTTCCTCAACGTCGTCATCCACCGCGTGCCGATCATGCTCGAGCGCGAGTGGCGAGCACAGGCTGAGCAGATCGTCGCCCAGCAAGCGTCCGGCGCCGAAGGCCTGCCACCTGCGCTAGCGCAGGTGGCCAGTTCCCAAGCTCCTTACAATCTCTTCATCCCCCGCTCCGCCTGCCCCGGCTGCGGCGCAATGATCACCGCGTCCCAGAACATTCCGGTGATCAGCTGGCTGCTCCTGAAGGGTAAGTGCGCGAAGTGCGGCAACCCCATTTCCGTTCGCTATCCCATCGTTGAATTGTCGACCGCTGTTCTCTCGGCGCTGGTCGCGTGGAAATTCGGCTTCGTCTGGTACACCGGTGCTGCGCTGGTGTTGACCTGGATGCTGGTGGCGCTGACTGTCATCGACATCGACCACCAACTGCTACCCGACAACATGACCCTGCCGCTGATGTGGCTGGGGCTGCTGCTGAGCCTTGCTGCCACGATTCCTTCGATCGGCCTTCCCGTCGATCCGCGGTCGAGCATCATCGGAGCGGTGGCGGGCTACCTGAGCCTGTGGAGCGTCTTCCACCTGTTCAAGCTGCTGACCGGCAAGGAGGGTATGGGTTACGGCGACTTCAAGCTGTTCGCGGCATTCGGCGCCTGGTTCGGCTGGCAGATGCTTCCCTTGATCATCATGCTGTCCGCGTTCGCCGGCGCCGCGATCGGCATCGGGTTGATCGTGATCCGCGGCAGGGATCGCAATATTCCCATTCCCTTCGGTCCCTACCTCGCGGTGGCGGGCTGGATCGCGTTGATGTGGGGCAATCGGCTGGTGGACAGTTACCTACGAATGAGCGGCATGGCCCCGAACTGAAATAGAATCGCGGCAATCCCGGATTCACCTTCCAAGTGTCATGCCCGAAGCCTCCCAATCCGCGTTCCCGCCTTTGCTCATCGCCCTCACGGGCGGCATAGCCAGCGGTAAAAGCGCTGTGGCCCGGCTGTTCGCAGATCGAAACGTACCGGTGCTCGACACCGACCAGATTGCACGCGATGTGGTGGAGCCGGGGCAACCCGCACTGGCGCAGATCGCTACGATGTTCGGTACCGACGTGCTGGACGCTTCAGGCCAACTCGATCGCAGCCGGATGCGCGATCTCGTGTTCGCCGATCCCGAGCAACGCAAACGACTGGAGGCCATTCTCCATCCCGCGATCCGCGAGGAACTCAAGCGACGTTCGGCGCTTGCGGAAGGTCCGTATCAGATCCACGTCATTCCCTTGTTGGTCGAGAGCGGTCAGCGCAGCGCCTACGACAGGGTTCTGGTAGTCGATTGTCCGGAAGAAGAACAGCTACGGCGCCTGACTGGACGCGATGGCTCGACTGTCGAGCAGGCCAAGAACATTCTGGCGGCGCAAACCTCACGCGAACAACGGCTGTCGGTCGCGGACGACGTCATCGTAAATACCGGCTCTGTCGAGGACCTCACCGGCTTCGTCGCGACGCTGCATGAAAATTACGCTTTACTCGCGAACGCTCGAAGGGTCTAGCCTCCCGCCGCTTGCTGCCGCACAATGCGCGGATGAATTCGCCAGATCAGATTCCACCCGAGCCGGAGGCGGCCCCAGCTCCGACAGTCTACGAGCAGCCGCTGAACGAGCGGATGCGGACATTCCTGCGCCTGGATTTCCTGTATCAGCAGACCATGTACCACGAGGAGCGCATGGACTCGTGGTCGACGCGGGCCTGCGTGAGTTCGCTGCTGGAGATTCTTGCCATCACCGCACGCGGGGATATTCGCAGCGAGGTGCTGAAGGAACTCGAGCGCCAGATGTCAGTGATGCACGAGTACCAGGCTCGCCCCGGAGTCGACTCGGCGCGCCTGCGTGCAGTGCTGTCGAATCTCGCCCGCCTGCGTACTGAACTCAATTCGGCCGGCGCACTGTTCATGCAGCGGTTGCGCGATTCCGACTTCCTGAATGCGATCAAACATCGCAGTACGATTCCCGGCGGCACCTGCGAGTTCGACCTGCCCGAATACCGGCACTGGCTGGATCAGCCCTTCGAAGTGAGATCCGCGCAGTTCGACGAATGGATGACCACCATTCGGCCGCTGTGCGATGCGGTAATCGAACTGCTCTGGCTCACCCGCGAAGCGGCGCGGCCTCGCGTCGAAACTGCCGTCGGCGGCGCCTTCCAGATTACCTTTGAGCGCGACAGCCCCTGCCAACTGCTACGACTCACGCTGCCCACCGGGACACGCCTGTTTCCTGAAATCAGCGGCAGCCACCACCGCTGCAGCATCCGTTTTCTGAACTGGACCGACGTCAATGCCCGGCCGGCGCAGACCACGGAGGACGTGAAGTTTCTGCTGACAACCTGCTCCTAGCGGTTCGGCTCGCCCCATGCCTTCGACTACCCAGTGTCCGACCTGCAAGCGACCCGTCGAATGGTCGCCGTCGTTTCCCTACCGGCCCTTCTGCAGCGAACGCTGCAAGCTCGTCGACCTGGGTGCGTGGGCATCGGGCGCCCACGCGATTCCAGGGGATCACGTCACTGAAGACGACATGATCGACGATCCGGATCGGCACTAGACATCACTCCATCCGCAACGCCAGCGACACGAACGCCCACTGGTCCGCGAAATCTTCGATCTGCATCCAGACCGGCTTGCCAGCGCCGTGACCCGCTCGCGTCTCCACGCGTAGTAGCACAGGGTTACTGCACTTCTGCGCCTTCTGTAGAGCTGCAGTGAACTTGTAGCTGTGCCACGGAACGACGCGGTCGTCGCGATCGGCTGTCGTGACCAACGTTGGCGGATAGCAGGTGCCGACCTTCACGTTGTGCAGCGGCGAGTACGCGTACTGCGCTTTGAAGTCGTCAGCGTTGTCGCTCAAGCCATAGTCGGTCGACCACTGGCGAGCGTTGGCGCTCGCCGTATGATAGCGAAGCATGTCGAGCACACCCACGGCAGGCAGTGCCGCTCCGAACAGCTCGGGCCGCTGTGTGATCGCAGCGCCGACCAGCAATCCACCATTACTGCGTCCGCGGATCGCAAGCTTCGGGGTCGATGTGTATTTCTGAGCGATGAGCCATTCGGCGGCAGCAATGAAGTCATCGAAGACATTCTGCTTGTGCGATTTCGTTCCGGCTTCGTGCCACGCCTCGCCGTACTCGCTGCCGCCGCGCAGGTTCGCTTGGGCAAAGACACCGCCCATTTCCAGCCATACCAGCACCGGCACGCTGAATCCCGGCTGTTGGGGAATATTGAATCCGCCGTAGCCGTACAGCATGGTCGGTGCGCTGCCATTCTTGACCAGGTCGCGTTTGCGGGTGATGAACATCGGGACGCGCGTGCCGTCCTTGCTGCGATAGAAGACCTGCTCAGTCATGTACGGCGATACGTCCGCTTTGAGCTTAGGCGCGCGAAACAGTTTGATCTGGCCGCTGGCGCTGTCCAGCTTCGACACCGACATGGGGGTGAGGAAGTCCGTGTACGCGAAGAAGGTTTCCGGATCGTCGACGTCGCCGCTGAAACCGATGGCCTGCCCGAGCCCCGGCAACGCAACGTCGTAAAGGGCGCGACCCGACAGATCCGTCACGCTGACCAGCGAATGCGCATCCTTGAGATACTGGCTGATGACGCGTTTGCCTACGATGCTGACGTCGATCAACGCGAATTCCTTCTGAGGGATCACGTCGCGCGACGCCGCAGCGGGTTGCTTCGATACATCGATAGCCATCAGGCGGCCGTTGGGCGTGCCCGAGTTGGTGCGGATATAGAAGACATCGTCGATGGCGGCGATGAACTGGTAATCCGCGTCGAACGTGTTGAGCAACCGCACGACCGGACCGGTCGTCATGCCCTCAGCATCGAGGCGCTGATAATAGATGCCCGTGGACTGCGATCCGTCATACACACCCAGCACCAGATAACGGCCATCGTCCGAGACCTGCGGGAACGGATATCGCGTCGGGTGGTCGGTGATCGCGAAGATCTGCGCATCGGCCGATCCCGCGCCGAGTTTGTGAAGGTACACAGACATCTGGCGAGAGTCGTCGCCGCTACCGTCCGCGCGTTGGGGATAGCGTGCGTAATAGATGGAACGTGAGTCCGCCGTCCAGGTGACATCGCGAAACTTGATGAACTTGAGCACATCGGGAAGATCCTTGCCGGTCGCTACATCGCGCACGTGCCAGCTTCGCCAATCCGTGCCGCCGTCGGAAAGACTGTACGCAAGCAGGCGACCGTCGGGGCTCGGAACGAATTCGCCCAGCGCCACGGTGGCGTCCTTGCTCATCAGGTTCGGATCGAGGAGCACGCGCGCCTGTCCTTCCAGCGTATCGGCAACGTACAGGACGCTCTGGTCCTGTAGCCCATCGTTACGCAGATAGAAATAGCGACCGCCGCGTTTCACGGGCACGTCGTAGCGTTCGTAGTTCCACAGTTCCGTCAGCCGGCGCTTGATCTTCGCGCGCGCCGGAATCGACTCGAGAATAGGCTGCGACAGAGCGTTCTGAGCCTCCACCCATTTCTTTGTCGAGGCCTCGCCAATAGCTTCCAGCGAGCGCCAGGGATCCGCCACGCGCACGCCGTTATAAACATCGACCTGCGAAGAAGGCGCGATGGTCGGATATGTCAAAGCAGGCATGGAAGAAGGTCTCACTGCGTCAGCCGCGCTCGCGGCGCCCAAGCACAACCCCAGCAGCAACATGGTTGCGGTACGAATCCTTGTCATCAAACCTCCCCGAACTTTTCTGATTGTCGGCGGCCGTCCCAAGCACTACCGACTGCCGCGGCATCGCGGTATCGTGCTGGCGTATTGTCCTGAATGGCAATGCGAACACCAGCCGGCGATTCGACGGCGCAAGATTACAACGTTCACCCATACTATGCGTTATACAAGCCTCCTGCTGCTGCCGCTGATCGCCATGTCATCTATTCACGCCGCACCGCTATCCGTCGCAAGAATGTTCGCCGCACCCGACCTCGGTGGGCAGCATCTGCGCGAGCCGAAATTCTCGCCCGACGGGCACTATGTCACCTACCTGCAGGGCAAGGACACGAATAAGGACCAGCTCGACCTGTGGGCCTTCGATACACGTTCCGGAAAAGCCAGGCTGTTGGTGGATTCCGCAGCGTTTATCACCGGCCCGGAACAACTCTCGGTCGAGGAAGAAGCCCGGCGCGAACGGCAGCGCACGGCGTCGCTGCGAGGAATCGTCGAGTACCAGTTCTCCTCGGATGGCAAGAAGCTGCTGGTGCCGCTGGGCGGCGATCTGTATCTATACGACCTCACCGCGCGTTCGGATGCCGTGCGGCGACTGACGAAAACTGACAGTTACGAGACCGACGCGCGCTTCTCGCCTCACGGAAATTTCGTGAGTTTCGTACGCGACCAGAACCTGTTCATCGTTGCCCTGGATGGTAACAAGGAGCGCGCACTGACAACTGACGGCAGGGGCACTGTACAGAACGGTGTGGCGGAATTCGTCGCCCAGGAAGAGATGGGGCGCAACACCGGCTACTGGTGGTCTCCGGATGAAAAGCGGATCGCCTTTACGCGCATTGACGATGCGCCGGTGCAGGAAATCGATCGCCTCGAAATCAACGCCGACACGGCGAACGTATTTCGCCAGCGTTATCCTGCTACCGGCACCGCCAATGCGCTAGTCGAACTCAAGATCGTCGAACTGGACTCCGGTCGCGTGGTGCCGGTCGATCTAGGCAAGGAAGAGCACTATCTCGCACGCGTGAATTGGTTTCCGGACTCGGCGCATCTCGCCGTTCAGCGGCAGTCGCGAGACCAGCGACGCCTCGACCTGCTGAAAGTCGCCGCCGACTCCGGCTCGCATTCGCTTCTCCTGACCGAGACCAGCGACAGCTGGATCGAACTCAACGACGACCTGCGCTTCCTAGAAAAACGTGCAGCCTTCATCTGGGGATCGAGGCGCTCCGGCTTCAAGCATTTCTATCTGCACGACCTGGATGGCAAGTTGATTCGTCCTCTTACCGCCGGCGCATGGATGGCCGTGGGCGAAGGTGAAGATGGCGTCGTGGGCATCGATGAAGGCAAGGGCCTGCTGTACTTCATGGCGAACGAAGCCTCGCCGCTGGAACGTCAATTGTATGCAACATCTCTCGATACGAAGGACGCGAGCAAGGTCCAGCGCATATCGAAGGAGGCCGGCTGGCACGACGTGCGACTGCTTCCCGGCGCGAAAGGTTATCTCGACCAGTGGTCATCTCCGGAACAGCCGCCAACCACGGCGATTCGCGACCTGCAGGGCAAGGCTCAGCACTGGCTGATTCGAAACAGCCTCGATGCCAGCCATCCCTACCAGCCGTTCCTCGCGGATCACGTCAAGGAAGAATACGGCTCGATCCAGTCCGCGGATGGACAGGCGCTCTACTATCGGATGCTGCGGCCTGCACGCACCGAGCCGGGCAAACGTTATCCCGTAGTCATCGACACTTACGGCGGACCGGGAGTCCAGTATGTGCACAAAGACTGGATGGGCGGCGCCCGGGCCATGCAAGGCTACTTCAGGCAAGTGCTGGCCCAGCATGGCTATGTCGTGTTCACGCTCGACAATCGTGGATCGGGCTACCGCGGCGAGCGATTCGAAGCAGGCATCAAGAACCAGTTGGGCAAGATTGAAATCGCGGACCAGTTACGCGGCGTCGATTTTCTGCGCCAGCAATCGTTCGTGGATTCGGCACGCATCGGCATGATGGGATGGAGCTACGGCGGCTACATGACATTGATGGCGCTTACCACGACAGATGTTTTCCGCGCCGGTGTTTCCGGCGCCCCGGTGACCGACTGGTCTCTCTACGACACTCACTACACCGAGAGATTTCTCGGCACACCGGCAGCGAATGCGACTGGCTATGAAGTCAGCGGAGTGCTGTCGCACACACAGTCCTTGCACGGAAATCTGTTGCTGGTGCATGGCATGGCCGACGACAACGTTCTATTCGCGCACAGCACGAAGCTGATGCAGCGCCTGCAATCGAACAGCCAGTCATTCGAGTTGATGACTTATCCGGGCGGAAAACACGGTCTCGTGCGCATGGCGCAGATGGGGCGGCACTACTACGAGATGGTGCTCAAGTTTTTCGATGAGAAGCTGAAAGGGGCGCACTAGGCGTTCCGACCTCCTCCCCCGGTCGCTGGGGGGAGGACCGAGGTGGGGGGCGTCTTATTCTTTCTTGAATTACGGCAATCTTAGTCTGCTCGGAGATCGGAACGTAAGCGAAGCATTCTACCGGATTGAAGACGCCCCCTCCTCAATCCTCCCCCGGCGACCGGGGGAGGAAGCCGGAATTCAGCGTCCGCAACGCTGCGATCATCGGCCAATCCGCCTCCAGCAGGCCCACGCGTTCCAACTCATCGATGGCGACGAACTGCAGGGGTTGCCCTTCGAGCGATTGCGGCGTGCCGATGAATTCGCTGACGCGCCACAGGTCGAGAAGAATGCGGCGATCGGCGTAGGCGTGCACATAGCTGATGAGAGGCGCTGCGGCGATCACGTCGACGCCGATTTCTTCCTGCAGTTCGCGACGTAGCCCATCGAACGGCGCTTCGCCGGCTTCGAGCTTGCCGCCGGGAAATTCCCAGCCACCGGCCATGTGCTTGCCCGGCGGCCTTTGCGCGATCAGTACACGACCCGCGCCATCGAACAGCGCGCCGGCCATGACGTGAATCGCCCGGCCGGCCGCATGCTCCGGCTCACTCATCCTTCTTTCGCCAACGCTCCGTGGCAATGCTTGTACTTCTTGCCCGAGCCGCAAGGGCAAGGCTCATTGCGGCCTACCTTCTTGCTATCGCGCACGAACTGGGC
>JBEVKB010000071.1:0-18475 GCA_040509875.1 Steroidobacteraceae bacterium
CTGGCAGGCGGCCTGCCGACGGCCGCCAACTCCATCGAACAAGTCATCGTGCTCGGCACGATGGACAAGTTGAGCGGCGCTCCGATCTCCGCCACCGAAGGCACGGTGTTCGACGAGCAGCTCAGCAAGCGCCCGATACTGCGTACCGGTGAAATGCTGGAAGTCGTGCCGGGCCTGATCGTCACGCAACACAGCGGCGGCGGCAAAGCGAACCAATTCTTTCTGCGCGGTTTCAATCTGGATCACGGCACGGATCTCGCCACCAGCGTCGACGGTGTGCCGGTCAACATGCCGACGCACGCTCACGGCCACGGCTACACCGATATCAATTTCGTCATTCCCGAACTGGTGCAGGCCATCTCTTATAGAAAGGGGCCCTACTATGCCGAGAAAGGCGATTTCTCGGCGGCAGGCGCGGTCGATATGCGTTACCGAAACACGCTGGCCTCGCCGCTGATGCAAGTGGAGGCGGGCGAGAACAACTACTATCGCGGCCTGCTCGCAGGTTCGACTTCGTTTGCAGCGGGCTCGCTGCTGCTCGCGGTGGATCATTCGCAATCCGATGGGCCGTGGCTGCTGTCCGAGGATTTCCACAAGACCAATGCGGTGGCGCGCTACAGCGTCGACACGGCTGCGGGCCGTCTCACGGTCAACGCACAGGCTTACGACGGTCGCTGGCAGTCGACCGACCAGATTCCCGAACGCGCGGTGAAATCGGGGCAGCTCGATCGTTTCGGTTTCGTCGATGGCACGGACGGCGGAGATTCCAGTCGCTACTCGGTGTCGGCGCAGTGGGGCGCACCGTGGGCTACCGGACAATTGCATGCGCTGGCGTATGCGGTGGACTATCAACTCGACCTGTTCTCCGATTTCACCTATCGCACCGACACTGAGAACGGCGATCAATTCGAGCAGTCCGACGATCGTCGCGTGTACGGCGGCACGCTTACGTGGACGCGGCCCGTCGAAATCGCGGGATTGCGCCACGATGTCGATCTGGGATTCGATACCCGCACCGATCGCATCGGCGAGGTCGGCCTGTATAAAACCACCGAGCGGCGGCGCATCGCGACGATTCGCGAGGACGAAGTTCAGCAGGTGAGTTACGCGGGCTTCGCGACAGTCACGTCGCATTGGAGCGATAGCATCCGCACGAGTTTAGGATTGCGCGCCGATCGTTTCGACTTCGACGTGGACAGCGACCTCGCGATTCAGTCCGGACGCGCCAGCGACAGCATGCTCAGTCCGAAATTCTCGCTGGTGCTCGGACCGTGGCGCGAGACGGAATTCTTCTTCAACGCAGGCGAAGGATTTCACAGCAACGATGCGCGCGGGACGACGATTCGCGTCGATCCGGCAGACCAGGTAACGCCGGTCGAGCGCGTCGATCCGCTCGTGCGGGCGCTTGGCACGGATGTGGGGTTCCGTACGGCTGTCGTTCCAACTGTGCAGGTCAGCGCATCGCTGTGGACATTGAAGCTCGATTCGGAGTTGCTGTTCGTCGGCGATGCGGGAGCGACGGAAGCCAGCCGTCGTAGCGAACGAAGCGGCGTGGAGCTCGCCGCGATCTGGACGCCGCTGCAATGGCTGGTGGTCGACAGCGACCTGGCTTGGTCGCATTCGCGATTTACCGATCCCGATCCCGCCGGCAATCGAATTCCTGGGGCAGTGGGTCGTGTCGCTTCGATCGGTGTGGCGGCGGAACACCCGAGCGGCTGGTTCGGCGGTGCGCGCTTCCGGCATTTCGGTTCGGCATCGTTGATCGAAGACAACAGCGAACGTTCCGATCCGACCACGCTGGTGAATGTCGAGATGGGCTATCACTTCACTCGCCACGTGAAAGCCAGCGTCGCGATGTTCAACGTCTTCGACAGCGAAGACAACGACATCACGTATTTCTATGAATCGCAGCTCGCGGGGGAAGCGGCGCCGGTGGGCGATCGGCACTTTCATCCGGTGGAGCCGCGCACGTTGCGAGTGACTCTGGCCGCGACGTTCTGATTTTATTTCTCTTCCTCCCCCGGCGACCGGGGGAGGAAGTAAGGCTGCACACAAACGTCATACATTCGTATGCCACTCGTGTGTCGTCACTGCTGACCATTCCCTTCGCCCACACCCACGTGTCACATCGCCTGCCTAATCTCGCCGGCGAATTGGGCCTGCGCGCACAGTCAACCGAGCGATCGTCACCATGGCGATAAATTGCAAGACGGGCGTCGCAAAAGCTTCAACAACCTTGTCTGCGAGCGACATCAGTCGTCCGTAGTTTTGCGTGACGGTTCGATCGGCTCATCGATGGAATCGTGGACAGTTTCGTCATCTCTCTCTCGAAGGGGACTCTTATGGAAATCTCGTTGAAGAAAATCGTCGCTATCGCCCTCGCCGGCGCCGCGGCTCTTGGAGCAGTCAGCGCCTCGGCTGACGTGATCGCACCGACCACGGGCAACGGCGAACTGACGCTGTTCGTGCGTGACACGGTGACGGGCAATGTCTATGCACGCGGCCTGGGCGCGACGCTGAACGACATCGCAACGGAAGCATTCACGGGCGGCGCTTACAGCGGCCCGACGACTGTCGAATACACCCTGCCTTCAGTTGCTCATGACAGCAACTTCTCATCGTTCATCGCTACCACTGCCGGTCATGAAGTGGTGTGGGGCATCCTCGGCGCCGACTCGACGGGCAACAACAGCGCCGTCACGCCTAAGCGCGTTGCATTCACCACCAACGACGATCTCGTCGGCACGATGACCATTCCCGGCAACCTGCAGCTCACCGGCGCCGCCGGCACGATCAGCAACCTGCAGGTCGCGCTCAACGACATCCTCCCGGACGCATCCGGTTCGTCGGTGTTCGGCGTGGACAACCTCGGTGGCCAGTGGGGCAATCCAGGCACGCTGGGTGAAGGCGCTGAGCACGTATTCGCTGTCAACGCAGGCAACACTGCATTGCTCGGCAGCGCGCAGGCGTTCTATCTCGCCACCAGCAGCACGGGTGGCAACGGTGTCACCGGTCGTCTGTTCCAGGCTGCCAGCCTGCAGCTCGATGCAAACGGCGACCTGCATGCCGTCGTCGCTCCAGTGCCGCTGCCAGCAGCAGCATGGCTCATGGGCAGCGGTCTGATCGGTCTCGCCGGCATCGGCCGTCGCCGTCGCGCCGCCAAAGTCTGAAGTCCAACGCTGGATTCATCATCACAGGATTCATCGACATGAAAAAGCAACTCTCTGTGCTCGCCGCAACGATCGCGGCAACGCTGGGCGCAAGCAGCGCCTTCGCACTTCCTCCCGCCGGTCCGTTCGGCGCCAGCCTGACGATCTCCGGATCGTCGGCCTTCTTCAACGCCTTCGAGACCGAACTGTCGTCGGCCACTTCGTCGATCTGCAACAACACCTCCGGCTCGACCTATAACAAGTTCGCGGCTGGCGATTTCCGCGCGTACACCTGCACTCTTAAAGCTGGTGTGGTCGGTGCTGGCGGCGAAGCCGCTGTCATCTACTATCGCGGTGAAGGCGGTTCAGTGACTGGCCTCAAGCCAGTGCTGAGCACCGGCCCGCAGATCAAGCGCCTGCAGTTGAGCAACTGCCCACAGGGCACACCGGCGCCTGGCGCCACCGTGACCTGCACGGTCAGCGGCTACAACGGCGTGAACGACAGCGTCACCAGCGGCCTGGAAAATGCCACGGTCGAACTGGGCTTTGCCGATGAAGAACCGGCAGTGTTCACCGGTGAAAATTATCCGACTGCTGCCACGTTCTCGTACCTGCAGCCGGCACTGACTTCTGCCGAACGCAACACGCTGAACGGCGCGGCGACTCCGGTCGTTGCACAGGCCTTCGGTGTTTACGTCAACAGCGGTTCGGGCCTCACGGGTCTCACCGGCCTGTCGCGCAACACGCTGGCGAACATTTTCAAAGGCACTTACGACAACTGGCAGTACGTGCCGAACGACGCAACCGGCCTGCCGGTCACGTCGGGTTCGCTGCCGATCAAGCTGTGCCGTCGTGAAGCCGGTTCGGGCACCCAGGTGGCGGCATCGCTGTTCTTCAACGCAACTGTCGGCTTCGCCAGCGAAGCACAGCCAGGCAACCTGCCTTCCGTGCAGGAGAATTCGAGCTCGGGCTCGATGCGCACCTGCATCGACGGCAACGCAGGCGCTATCGGCTACATCAGCTCGGAAGCGGATGCGGGCACTCGTCGCCAGATCAGGATCGATGGCAAGGGCGGCGCCACGGGCAACAATCTCAGCAAGCTGATCGCAACATCCGAATACGACTTCTGGTACGAGATGGTGGCCATCAAGCGTCCGGGCCTGGTCAATCCGACCCTGGCCCTGGCCAACAAGCTGATCTCCGTTACCCAGCAGCAGTCCTCGGGTCCGACTTCGCCGAACGTGGCGTTCCTCTCGCCTTATAACGCCGCCCAGTATCCGCTGGTCGACGTCGCAGGCAAGCAGGCCGTCAGCTGCGTCCGTCGCAACAAGGACAGCAAGAGCGTTGCCTTCTGGCAGTGCTGATCGCTGACTAGGAATAGGGACGTGGTCGACAAGGATGTCGCCAGGGCCGGCTCGCATGAGCCGGCCTTCTTTATTTTCATTCATCGCTCGTGCGTGGCTCCAGCGTCACGCGCCCGTCATCAATGCGACGCTAAAGTCATCGCACCTATGCAATCGCCCTCCAAGCTATTTTCGTGGCTCGCGACGCTGTTCGTCGTTGCCTGCATTGGCAATGCGCACTCGCAGGAAGCGCCGCCCGCCGAACCCAAACCGCTTTTCAGCATCGACGAATATCGCGTGCTGGGAAATTCCGTGCTGCCGGCGACGGCAGTGGAAGAACTGCTCATGCCCCGCCTCGGCGCGGGCAAGTCCATCGACGATGTCGAACAGGCGCGCCTCGCGCTGGAAAATCACTATCACGAACTCGGCTACGGCACGGTCTTCGTCGATATTCCCGAACAGGATGTCGAAGAAGGCATCGTACGTCTGCGTGTGACCGAAGGCGTTCTCTCGCGAACCCGCGTGGTCGGCGCCCGCTATTTCTCGGGCCGCAAGATACTCGCCGCATTGCCTGCGGCGGCGCCGAACACTGTGCCGCATGTGCCTACGTTGCAAGCACAGCTTGCGGAGCTGAACACGCGCACCGCGGATCGATCCGTCGTGCCGGTGCTCAAGGCGGGCAGGAATCCCGGTACGGTGGATCTCGCTTTGAACGTGCAGGACGAAGTGCCGGTGCACGCCACCCTGGAACTCAACAACGACTACACCACCGATACCAGCGAGCTGCGCGGCATCGCCTCAGTCAGCTACGACAACCTGTTCGATCGCCTGGACAGCATTTCGCTGCAATACCAGTTCTCGCCACAGGACAGCAGCGAAGTCAGCGTCTGGGCTGGAAGCTACACCGCGCGGCTCACCGATGCGGGACTGCGCTGGTCGTTCTTCTATGTGAACTCGGACAGCAACGTGGCGACCGCCGGCGATGGCGGCAGCGGCGTCGACGTGCTCGGTAAAGGCCAGATCTACGGCACTCGTCTCATCGCTCCGTTGGTTGCGACCGCAGAGGCGTCGCACACTCTGGTCGCCGGCATCGAGTACAAGGATTTCACCGAGAGCGTCTTCTCCAAGGACCTGGTGCTCACGCCCATCACCTACGTCAATCTCTCAGTGGGCGAGTCCAGCGCCTGGCGCGGCGATACGCGCACCTGGTCGTTCGGCGCGACTGCGAATTTCGGATCGCGAGGCGTGGTCAACGATACGGAAGAATTTCGTATCAAGCGCTACCGGGGCGCGGCGAACTATTTCCTGCTGCGCGCCGACGGTTCGTTCGCGACGCAACTGCCTGCGGGCCTCACGCTGCGCTGGCGCGCGAACACGCAGTACGCCGTCGACTCCATC
This sequence comes from Steroidobacteraceae bacterium, assembly GCA_040509875.1. Taxonomy (GTDB): domain Bacteria; phylum Pseudomonadota; class Gammaproteobacteria; order Steroidobacterales; family Steroidobacteraceae; genus Steroidobacter. Next base: position 5,891 of record JBEVKB010000071.1, read on the forward strand.
ATCAGCAACGAACAATTCTCCATCGCCGGTTCGGACGGCGTGCGTGGCTATCTCGAAGCGGAAAGTCTGGGCGATGTGGGTGCGAGGAGTTCTCTCGAACTGGGCTCGCCGCGCCTGGTGCTGCTGCAGGAACGGCTCGCCGGCGACGCCTTCGTTTTCTATGACTACGGACGCATGTCGCGAAACAATCCGTTGCACGATGGCGATCCGGATTCACCGACCTACGGCGCGCTGCTCGAACCAAACAATGTGACGTTGCGAAGCGCGGGCGTGGGCCTGAATTTCGCCGCCTTCCACACCATGACCGGTTCGCTGACCTGGGCCTATCCGCTGGCCGACACGCCCGACGCTTCCGGCACGCGCACGGGCGATTCCAGAATCCATTTCAACGTTCGCGCAGCCTGGTAGCAGCGCTGCTATCCCGGTATCAACTTCAATGAATGACGCCAAGTCGGTTTCCCTGCGCGCGGCCGTGAATCGCGTGCTGATCGCCGCCGCAGCCAGCGCGGGGTTGATGATCCCGGCGCTCAGCAGCGCCGCTGAATTGCCTGTCGCATGCATCGCCGGCAGTTGCGGCGCGCGTGTGCCGTTCGTCTCGTCGGGTAACGCCACGGCGGTGACATCTGGCAATACGCTGGATGTGAACCAGACGAGCGACCGCGCGATTCTCAATTGGTCCAGCTTCAACGTCAGCGCCGACGGTCGCGTTAATTTCAACCAGCCATCGCGCTCAGCCATCGCGCTGAATCGTATCTACCAGAACAGCCCTAGCCGCATCTTCGGCCAGGTCCATGCCAACGGCGAGATCTACCTGGTCAATCCCAACGGCATCGTGTTCGGCAAGACGGCGAAGATCGACGCGGCCGGCATTCTCGCCTCGACCTTGGATATCTCCGACTCCACGTTTACTACGGGTATTGCCGCCCCCAGCGTATTGCAGGCTGGCAAAGCAGCGCTGAGCGCGGCGGGCTCCGAGAATTTCGTGCAGCGACTGAGCGTCCTCGACGCGGACAATCAGCCGGTGCTCGGAACCATCGACGCCGCAGGCAACATCGTCAAGGACCCCAACGGCAAGCCCATCACGGTCGAGTTGACCGTACAGCAGGGAGCGGAACTCAGGACCAGCGGCGCCAACGGACGCATCCTGCTGGCCGCGCAGAACGTGAGCAATTCCGGTTCCATCACCGCGACGGATGGCCAGGTGATACTAGCGGCGGGCGACTCGGTGTTTCTGGAAGCCAGCAGCAATCCCGCGTTACGCGGCCTGACGGTCGAAGTGGCAGCCGGCGGCAAAGTCTGGAACCAACTCACCGGGCAGATTGCCACGCCTCGCGGCAACGCTACGCTGGTAGGCTTTGCGGTCAACCAGGATGGCCGGATATCGGCGTCGACGAGTGTCGCGGCCAACGGTTCTGTCAGGCTGTTGGCGCGTGACAATGCCTCGGTGACATTCCAGAACAGCACGCCGGTGTTGCAAGCCGCCCGCACGGGTAAATTGGAGTTCGGCTCGCAGAGCGTGACCAGCGTCGTGCCCGATCTCGACGATCCCACCACCGCGGTGGACGACCAGGCGCAGTTGGCTTCGCATATCGAAGCGATGGGACGGCAGGTGACCATCAAGGGCAATGCCCTGCTGCGAGCGAAAGGTGGCCGCATCGATGTCACTGCGACAGGCAACCCCGCGCGTGGTTTTCTCGACGCCACGGATTTGAACGATGGAAAAGTAGCGAAGGCCGAGGACGTCGTGGGCGGCATCGACCGCGAGTCGCAATTGCGAATCGAGTCGGGCGCAACCATCGACGTGTCGGGTAGCGATGCGACTCTGCCCATGTCGCGCAATCTCGTGACTGTCGAACTGCGTGGCAGCGAGCTTGCGGGATCGCCGAGCCAGCGTGACGGCGCGTTGCGCGGCAAGACTGTGGTTGTCGATGCTCGCACGGGCACGACGCTTGCGGATGTGTCGGGTGCACTGGCCGCCGTGCCTAAGACGGTCGCCGAGCGAACTTCGCGAGGCGGCCAGGCAGTGTTCGTATCGGATGGCGATATCGTCGCCAACACCGGCTCGGTGGTCGACGTTTCCGGCGGCGCACTGACCTATCAACAAGGCGTCATCGCGACGTCGCAGCTCATCGGTGCGGATGGCAAGATCTATGACATCGCCACCGCCGATCCGACACGGTCCTATGTCGGCGTGATCAATCCAATCTATCGTCGCGTCGACGATCGCTGGGGACAGATCGAACTGTCGGGCGCTGCCGGCCTTGGCAGGATCGAGCCCGGCTACGTAAAGGGCAGTGCTGCGGGGACATTACAGTTCGCCGCGCCGTCACTGGTGCTGAACGGTTCTTTCAACGCCAGCACGATTGCCGGCCCTTATCAGCGTACTGTCGGCAGCGTTCCAGCCGGTGGACGTTTCATCGTCGGCGTGGGCGGCGACGGCGTGAACAAGGCTCCGCTCACCGACTATCGAGCGCCGGCCATTGAATTCGTATCGACACCACCGTCCGTCTCGGTCGGCGAGGGCTCGCCGCTGCTGTCCGAAGGCGCAACCGTCGGGCCGACGCTGAAACTGCCGACCGATTACCTGGATAACGGCTTCACGCGAACAGAAATCTACAGCAACGGTTCTGTCACAGTGCCGGAGGGTACGCCGCTGCAATTGACGGCGGGATCTTCATTCGCGGCCATGGGACAGAGCGTCACGGTGCTGTCGAACATCACCAATTCCGGCGGAGCGATTTCGTTGTTGTCGCGGGATGCCTTGCAGTCGGCGGCATCGGCGGATCGACCCGGCATCGTCATCGGCGACGATGTGATCCTGGATGTTCGCGGACTGTGGACCAACGATTCACTGCTCGACCCGGAAGTGCGGCCCGTGAATGCGCTGTTGCCCAACGGTGGCAGCATCAGCCTCGCGGTGGGCGGCGACGGTCTCGACCCACAGTTGCAGGCTCAGCCTGCCATTCTCTCGCTCGGCGACAATGTGCAGCTTCGCGCCAGCGGCGGAGCAAACGTTTCGCGCACCGGCGAGATCGTTGCCGGCAAGGGCGGCGCGATCTCGCTGCTGACGAACGGATTGAACACCGACATGGACATCGGCGAGAACGTAGGCCTGGAAGGCTTCGGCGTCGCCGGCGCTGCCGGCGGCTCCTTCAATTTCATCGCGCCGACGATCGAGGTCGGCGACAACGCCACCTGGTCGAACGCTCAAGTCTACGATGCGGGCAGTCCGACCGCGTTCTTCGCAATCGGCAGCGCGCTCTTCTCAGACTACGGCTTCGCTACGGTGAATCTCACGGCCGCGCGAGTGCGCGCCAGCGAAACGGAACCTGATTCGGAAGCCGGCGACACGGTGAGCGCGCCGCTACCAACAGATATCCTGCGCATCCTTCCTGGCACCAACGTCGATGTCCGCGTGAAATCCCTCCTGTTGAATGCGGACGCCGGCACGCTCGCCAGTGCGATCAACGTCGCGGACTTCAGCAAAGTCGTGCTTGCCGACACTCATCTTCGTCAAGCGGCGCACATCAGCTTCACCGCGAGTCTCGCCGACGCCGCATCGGGCGTCGAGAACGATCGGGCAGGCGATCTCACTGTCGGCGTAGGCGCGGACCTGCACGGCGATGTCGGAACACAATTCGCGTTCTCATCGGTGGGCAATCTTTTCATCGACGGCACGATTCGCGCGCCGGGTGGCACGATCAAAGCGGGTCTCCAGAATCCGGCGAGCGACCAGGATCACGGCTTCATCGCAACCCAGCGCCTGCAGATCGGCGCCACGGCCTTGCTCGATGTATCTGGCACCAGCGTGTTCATTCCCGATGATGTGTTCCAACTCGGCTCGGTCGTCGCCGGCGGTCGCATCGAACTTGCGTCGAATCGCGGTTCGGTGCTGGTCGACAGCGGTGCGCAACTGGATATCTCGGGCAGTGCTGCTGCGTTGGATATCGCGACCGGCAACATCGGTCAGCCGTATGTGCGCCAGACTGTGGCCAGTTCGGCTGGATCGCTGGTGGTGCGCGCTCCGGAAGCCATCGGCCTCTATGGAGAAGTCAACGGCGCTGGCGGCAAGGGCGACGTGGGCCAGGCGGCAGCGGGTTCTCTCTCGCTGGAGCTGACTCGCCAGGCTGGATTCCTGCCCGCAGACGACACGATACGCAAGACGTTTCCGGACGGGCCGCGCAGCATCGAAATCGGCAACACCGAAATCGCCGGCCATGCGCTGCCGGAAAACGGCGTCGCGCGCATCAGCCAGAATTTCATTCGTCGCTCGGGCATCGATTCGCTGTCATTGCGTGCGGACGACTCCATCGTCATCCGTTCCGACGTCAACCTGTCGCTGGCGCGCCAGTTGAATTTGAACACGCCGCAACTGACGATCTCCGGCGGCGGCCGCGTCGATCTCGCCGCGCCTTACGTTTCCATCGGCAGCTCGTTGCCGCTGGGTACGACGACCGCGCCACTGGCGGGTAGTGCGGTGCTCGACGTGCAGGCGGATTTCATCGACCTCATCGGTTCGAGCACATTGAGTTCGATGTCGCAGGCTACGCTTCACAGCAGCGGCGACATCCGGCTGCGCGGCACAACGCGGACCAGCGACAAACTGCACCCGATCGGCACCTTGGACATTGCCGGCGATCTGTCGCTGCAAGCGGCGAGAATCTACGGTGCGACGAATACGCAGTTCACGATCACAGCGAACGGCGGACTCAACGACCGCATCGCCATTCAGCAAACGGGCAAGAGTGCCGGCACGCCGATGTCGGTGGGTAGTTCGCTCACCGTGGTCGCGAAGCGGATCGAGCAGGGCGGCACGTTGCTCGCGCCGTTCGGATCCATTTCGCTCGAAGGCTCCGAGTCGGTGAAGTTGCTCGATGGCAGCCTCACATCCGTCAGCGCCAACGGCACGTTGTTTCCGTATGGCAGCGTGGCCATCGGCGAATGGATCTACACCAACGAAGGCGTGGCCTCGCCGATCACGGCGCTGCCCGAGAGACAAGTGTCCATTGCCGCCGACGTCGTAACGATGGCGTCGACCGCCGTAGTGGATGTCAGCGGCGGCGGCGATCTCTATGCGTACGAGTGGGTGCCGGGCACCGGCGGGCGCAACGATGCATTGGCGCCGGGCGCAACGCCTGGGCTCTACGCCATCGTGCCTTCGCTGCAAGGCCAGTTCGCACCTTACGATCCGCAGGAATATGCGGGTTCGGAGCTACTTCCCGGCGCGAGCATTTATCTGAGCGGCACCGGCGATCTGCCTGCGGGGACTTATGCCTTGTTGCCGGCGAGATATGCCTTGTTGCCCGGTGCATATCTAGTGAGCGCGGTCGGCAATACCAACGGCATCGCGCCGGGTTCGGTCGCGTCGTTGAAGGACGGCACGCCTATCGTTGCCGGCTACACCACCTTCGGCAACACGCAGCTCGGCAACACCCAGTATTCGGGATTCGCGATTCGTCCGGGCACGTACGGACGCGCTCTCGCCCAGTACGATGATTCACTCGCATCCAGCTTCTTCCCCGCGCGCGAGAAGCGTTTGGAGTTGGACGCAACCGCATCGGTTGCCGATGCCGGTGGCCTGTCGCTGTTCGCCGGAACGCAACTCGATGCGCAGGGCAGTGTGCTTACCGCCGCTGCGAAAGGCGGACGCGATGCGACCATCGATGTGTCGGCGTTGCATCTCGCCGTTATCAACGACGGCGATACTGCTCCCGGCGCTTCGGTCGCCATCAGCGCCCAGCAACTGCGCGAATGGAATCCAGGCACGCTGATCCTCGGCGGCCGTCACGTTGCAGGAACGACGGATCGATTCGAAGTCACGGCCGACACGGTCGACATCGGCGTGCGCAGCGGCGTCGATCTCGCATTCGACCAGATTATCCTTGCCGCTCACGATGACATATCGATTGGCGCGCGCGCGACGCTTGGCAGTTCGGGTTCGACTGCAATTGCTGCCGATGTCGAGCCGGTGATGCTCAATCTCTCCGCGCCGGATGATGCAGGCGCGGCTATCGTTGCAGTATCAGATTTCGCACCGGTGCTGGTGAATCGAGGCAACGCGGCGACACCGGGAGGCTCGATTCATCTGGACGCAGGCTCGACGATTTCGTCGCGAGGCGCGATCACCATCGACGCGCCCGCAGGCGGCGAATTGCAAGGAGCAATCGATGCCAGCGGTGCGCGGCTTGCCGTGGGTGCGGATCGCCTGGTCTTAGGATCGGAGCCGGCTCAGCAGGCATTCGTCATCGACAGTCGCCTGGAATCAAGTTTGCAACAGGCGAACGCGCTGCGGCTCGAAGCGTCGACGATCGATCTGCAGCGTGCGGTAGCGATCGACCTGTCGAGCGAGAACAGCGAACTGGAATTGCTTGCCGGCACGATCGACGCGACGCTCGATGCGTCGTCGCAGTTCTCCGCTCACAGCATCAAGCTGGGTGGCGCTGCCACGGCGAACACTGCGCCGGTGCAGGCCGGTTCGAGCCAATTGGCGATGACGGCCGACACGCTCGAATTGGGCGCCGGCTTTCTGGATCTCGCCGGATTCGCTCGCACCACGTTGACGGCGCGTCAGCAGGTGACGGGTGCTGGCAAGAGCCGCACCCGCATCGGCGGCGACTTGGATGTGGTCACTCCGGTAATCGCGCTCGCTACCGCCGCCGAGACTTCGATCGTCGCAGCGGATGGCACGGCGAGATTGTCGAGCACTGGCGCAAGTCGAGTTCCGACGAACGTCGCACTCGGCGGTTCGCTGCAACTCAGCGCGAATCGCATCGAAGACGCTACTGCCATCGTCGCGGGTTCAGGACTGGTGTCGCTGCTGTCGAATACGCAGCTGGAATTGCGGGACGGCGCATCGATCGACGTCGCGGGCCGGCAGGTTGCGGCAGGCGGGCGAGTCGTAGGTTCTCAAGGCGGCTCGATCCGGCTTGCCGCCGGTGGCGATCTGAATGCAGCAGCAGGCACTTCGCTGCTGCTCGATGGCGCAGGCGGCTCCAGTGCAGGCAACCTCGATATTCGAGCAGGTGGCGTGGCGACGCTGAACGGATCGATCTCTGCGAAGGCCGCAACGAACGCCATCGGCGGCAGCTTCGATCTCGTGGCGGGCAGTCTCGGTGATTTCACGACACTGACCGCGGCGTTACAGAACGGCGGCTTCACTCACGCTCAGCACATTCGCGTTCGCTCGGGCGACCTGTCACTGGATTCTTCGAGCCACATGACGGCGCAGTCCGTGTCGCTGGTGGCGGATAAGGGCGCGATCCGCATAGGCGGCACCATCACTGCGACGGGGAGCGCGACTCGCGGTGTGATCCGGCTGTACGCAGACACTGGTGTCGAGCTGTTGTCGGGCGGCGTATTGAATGCCGACGCAGGTGTGGGCAGTACTGTGGCCGGCGAAATAGAAATCGGCGCGACGAGCGGTAGCGTGGATCTCGCGCCTGGCAGCGTGATATCGGCACGAGGCGCTACCGGCAACGGTTCGTTGCTGGTCACGGCATCGTTGAACGATGCTCGTGACGACGTGAGGATCGATCGTCTCGCGGCGGATCTCTCCGGCATCGGCAGCGTCAACGTGGCGCCGATGTTCCCTGTCGATATAGGTGTGGGCTCGGGTTATGCGAACGCCGCCAGTTTCTACGATGCCGTGACCAACGCGAATGCCTTCGTCGATGTCTACGGCGCTGCCGTGCGTTCGCGACTGTCCAGCGGCGCGAGCGAAATCGTCCTGCGTCCGCAGATAGAACTGGAGTACGACGGCGATTTGTTCCTGGATGTGTCCGATCCGCTGGCTCTCGACACATGGCGCTTCGGTGGCGAAGCGGGCTCGCTCGTCGTGCGCACCACCGGCTCGCTGTTCGTGAGCGGTAACATTTCCGATGGCGTGGTGGCCGATTCCAGGAATCGATTGGACCTGCTGGGCGGGGAGTCATCTTCCATAGCGCTCGTGGCAGGCGCAGATCTCGATAGTGCTGACGTTCGCGCCACCGCTTACGATTCCGCAGAGGACCTGACCATCGGCGGCATCGTGCGCACCGGCACCGGGAATATCGCGCTGGCGGCGTCGAACGATGTGGTGTTTACCGAAGGCTCGTCCGTCTACACGCTGGGTACGGCGGGAGCGGCTTCGCAAGTGCTGCAGAACCAGATCGTGACGTTCCCCGACCAGGGCGGCTCGATCTACGTGCATGCGGGACACGATGTGGTCGGTAGCAAGGTCGCGCAATCGGTGACGGCATGGCAGTTTCGCGGCACGCGCACTGTGCCGTCCGCTGCTTTTTCCCGCCTCTACGGCATCAACCCCGGTGCGTTCGGCTGGAACCTCGGCACGCTCGGCGGCGGCGACTTGAGCGTGACTGCAGGTCATGACGTCAAGGATCTTTCGGCCGCGACCGCGGACAGCGCCGTGGTGCAGGCCGATAACTCGATTCTCCACTTCGGCGGCGGATCGATGGCCATCGATGCCGGCAACGACGTCAACAGCAGCCTGTTCTTCGCCTCGCAGGGAACGCTGCGCATTCACGCTGACGGCGCGCTCGGCAGCGACCGAACGATATCCGATGGCTTCAGCCCGCTCGGCACATCGCTCGCCCTCGGCAATGCGCAGGCCACGATCGAAACGCGTGGCGACATTCTCTTGGAGCGAGTGTTGAATCCCACTGTGCTGGCGATGCCCGTCGTGGCCGGCAACCGCCAGTCGTTCTTCTTCACGTACGGCGACAATTCCTCCGTGAGCATGTCGTCTGCGGCAGGCGATGTGTACCTGGCGCAGGGGAATGACAGAACCACCAATTTCGAACCGGCCGTGTCGGGCATCACGCCCGATAACGCCTTCCTCGTGATGCCTTCGTCCGTCGTGGCGCGATCCTTCAGCGGCGACATCATCGTCAACAGCGCGCTGTACATGTTCCCCAGCGATAAGGGTCAACTCGACCTGTTTGCGAGCCGGGACATCAGCGGCGGTAATGGCGGCGCGATTCGAATGTCCGACGGCGCCGCGGCCGGCATACCCACGGTGCTCAATGCGCAGGCCAATGCGACTGCGGCCCTCGACGAAGCACTCAAGACTGCGGCCAGTTCGAGACATCTCGAAGACACGGCGCCTGTACTGGTGACGGCGGGACGCGATATCCGCAAAGGACTGTTCTATTTGCCCAAGGCGGCCCGCTTCACGGCCGATCGCGACATCGCCGACGTGTCCATCTTCGGACAGAACCTCAATGCCACGGACGTCACGCTCATCCAAGCCGGTCGCGATTTCGCTTTCTCCAGCAGTGCGTTGAACCAGAACAGCGAGATAGCCATCGGCGGCCCGGGGCAGGTGGCCGTCCTCGCCGGGCGCAACGTGGATCTCGGATTTACGCGCGGTATTTCGACGACGGGCCGGCACGACAATCCGACGCTGCCAACTGCCGAAGGCGCCGCGATCACCGTTGCGGCGGGACTGGGCGAACAACCGGATTATGCGGGCTTCATCGAACGCATCATCGCGCCGTCGTCTGACTACGATGAGCAGCTCATTGCCTACGTTGCCCGCCTGACCAAGAGCACGTTGAGCCGCGATGCCGCCCTGGCGGCATTCAAGGCGTTGAGCGTGGATGCGCAACGGCCATTCATCGATACGGTGTTCTTCAACGAACTGGTGCAGACGGGTCGTGCCGCCAATGCATCGGGTGCTGGATTCGAGCGGGGCTACGCGGCTATCGACGCGTTGTTTCCGTCCAGTGGCGCGGGTTCCGGCGATCCCTCGAAGAGCAAATACAGCGGCGACTTGAACATGGCGTTCAGTCGCATTTACACGCTGGCCGGTGGCGATATCTCGCTGCTGATTCCCGGTGGACGATTGAACGTAGGCCTGGCGAATCCGCCGCCGACTATCGCTGCGCGTAATCCTTCGGAGCTCGGCATCGTGGCGCAGGGCGCGGGCGACGTGCATATCTTCGCCGACCAGGACGTGCTGGTGAACAGTTCGCGAATCTTCACGTTGCTGGGCGGAGATATCGCCGTGTGGTCCACGCACGGGAATATCGATGCGGGTCGCGGAGCGAAGTCTTCGCTGGCCGCGCCGGCGCCGACGGTGACGATCGATCCCACCGGTAGAGTTGAAGTCAGCTTTACGGGCGCGGTGACGGGCAGCGGCATCCGCACTATCGTGACGGCCGATGACGTCGAGCCGGGCGATGTGGATCTGATTGCGCCGTCTGGGTTCGTGAATGCCGGCGACGCGGGTATCGGGTCGGCGGGTAATCTGAACATTGCGGCACAAAGTGTGATCGGGCTCGACAACATTCAGGTCGGCGGCACTTCCACCGGCGTGCCTGCCGAGACCAGCGGTCTCGGCGCTTCGTTGGCGGGCGTTACTGCGGCGGCGAGTAGCTCGTCGAAGGCGTCGAGCGACTCGGCGTCTGAGGATGAAGAGAAACGCAGCGCTACACCGCAGCTCGCGCAGACGGCGCTTTCGTGGCTGGATGTGTTCGTTGTCGGTCTCGGTGAAGAGAACTGCAAGCAGGATGATATGGAGTGTTTGAAGCGGCAGAAGGTGGATTGACACGCAAAGTTGAACGCCACGAAGAGCGAGCATTGACACCGCAACAAAACCGACAAACGTAATACATCCGTCCGTCGCCCCCGACGCAATCCCACCCGAAAATCTGTCACGAAACCATCACGCGCCAAACTCATACTTCGCCGCGTTCCAGCAACCGGCGTGACGCAACAGCGTCCGCCGCGTCAATAAATATCCATGACCGTGAGATAAGGAAACCGTGCGCAAGCTCGTCGGATTACTGTGGCTGATGTTTCCACTGGCCTCGCAGGCGTGGTGGAACGACGAATGGACGTTCCGCAAGGAAATCACTCTCGACTCGTCCGCGACCGGCGCGAACATTGCTGGCAACGCTGCAGACGTACCGGTGCTGATCCGCTTGCACCTGGGCAACTTCGGCTACTTCGCCGACACCAAGCCGGACGGTTCGGACCTGCGCTTGGTTGCCGGCGACGACAAGACGCCGCTCAAATATCACGTCGAGCGTTACGATCCCACCAACAACCTCGCGTTCGTGTGGGTGAAGATTCCGAAACTCGCGGGCGGCGCGAATCCAGACAAGCTGTTCCTCTACTACGGTAACCAGAAAGCACCGGCCGGTGCGGACGCCGCAGGCACTTACGATGCGAGCCAGGTGCTCGTCTATCACTTCGAAGGCGAGGGCGCGCCGAAGGATTCCACTGCATTCGCAAACCAGGCCAGCGCATCGACAGCGCAGGCCAACCCCGCATCCCTCATCGGCGCGGGCCTGAAATTCGACGGCAAGGGCACAGTCACCGTGCCGTCCACTGCCTCGATGCGCATCGTACGCGACAAAGGCGCGACTCTTTCCGCCTGGGTGAGAATCGATGCGCCGCAGTCCGACGCCACCGTGTTCGAAATCGCCGACCAGAATCACGCACTGACTCTCGCCATCGACGGCATCAAGGTTGTCACGCGCCTGCGCTCGGGAAATAACGCCGTGGCCATGGCGCAGTCGTCGGACATCCTGGTCGCCGGTCAATGGCATCACCTCGCGATCAGCACGACTTCGAATCGGCTGGTGCTGTACGTCGACGGCGTAGAGCTCGCATCGACACCCGTGGAACTCGCCGACATCGCGGGTGCCATGACTCTCGGCGGTTCCGCCAGCGGCTCCAACCTGCTCACCGGCGAACTGGACGAATTACAGATCTCGAACGTGGCCCGCAGCGCCGAGTGGATTCAGGCCGCAGCGCGCAGCCAGGGACAGGAAGCTCCATTGGTCGTCTACGGCAGCGACGCCCAGAAAGAAGGCGGCGACACCTCGTACTTCGCCATCACCATGCAGAACGTCACCATCGACGGCTGGGTGGTCATCATCATTCTCGCCGTCATGTTCGTGATCGCCATGCTGATCATCGCCGCCAAGGCGTTGTTCCTGGCGCGCGTGCGCAAGGCGAACGCCGCGTTCCTCAAGGAATTCGAACGCCTCAAGGGCGATCCCACCGCGCTCGACCGTCCCGAATCGGAAACGGATCCGGGTGACGATGCGCTGGACGAGTCGCCGTTCATGCCGCACGTAAAAGGCCACGACGACAAGTATCGCGTCTCGACTATCTATCGTCTCTACCACCACGGCGTGCAGGAGATGACAGGCCGCGTCGGACTCAATCGTTCGGCAGGTTCGCGTGCAGTCTCGATACTTACCCCGCAGGCCATTGCTTCTATCCGCGCCGCCATGGACGCAACACAGGTCCGCATGGGCCAGAAGTTGTCCGCGCAGATGGTGCTGCTGACGATCGCGATTTCCGGCGGACCGTTTCTCGGCCTGCTCGGCACGGTGGTGGGCGTGATGATTACATTCGCCGCCATCGCCGCCAGTGGCGACGTCAACGTCAACGCCATCGCGCCGGGTATTGCCGCCGCGCTCGCCGCAACGGTCGCAGGCCTCGCCGTCGCGATCCCGGCTTTGTTCGGCTACAACTGGCTGAACACCAGCATCAAGGAAATCAACGCGGACATGCGCGTGTTCGTCGACGAGTTCGTGACGCGGATCGCCGAACACTACAGCTGATCGCCGA
>JBEVKB010000072.1:0-11122 GCA_040509875.1 Steroidobacteraceae bacterium
GGCTGCCGTATTTCTGCACGACCGACGGGTCGTCGTCGCTGGTATCGAACTCGAGGTCCGCCGTGGGACGCTGCATAAAGTCTCCTGGTGGATCAAGAAATGGCGCGCACCAAGCGATGTCCGCTTTAGGTGGGCAGGCGCGAAGTCTGAGTTGACGTGGACGCCTCTACGAACGATCGCACCCCGCCTCGCAGCCTATGGCGGTTCCTGCCCGCAACCCCATCCCCTGAATGGGGTGACAATCGCTGGATGACACAGATTGCGCGCAATCTCACCGACGCCGAAAGCGGTTTTCTTCGCGGCGCGCGGTACCTGATTCTCGATCGGGATACAAAGTGCGAGCGGCCGGACCTGGTCATCGTGGACCTCGCGCTCCAGGGTAATGGGCTCGGCGGACTGCAGTTGATTCGCCAGCTGCGTGCGCTCGACAAACGCCCACCGATTCTCGTGTTCAGCATGCACGGCGATCCCATCATTGTGAGCAGCGCACTGGAATCCGGCGCCACCGGCTATCTCCTGAAGGACACGACACCGGAGGACTTTCTGGAGGCGTTCGAAACGGTGAGGCGCGGTACGCCGTACCTCAGTCATTCGCTTGCGATGCAGATAGCCATGCTCGGCACGCGACGCGAAGGATTTCCATCCCGTTCCGAAATCACGCCTCGGGAACTCCAGGTGCTCGCGCTGGTTGCGAAAGGTAACAACTATGAGCAGATTGGAGATGAGCTTGGGATCAGCTACAAGACGGTCGCCAATACCTGCTCGCAGCTCAAAATCAAGCTGGGAGCACATAACCTGGCCGAGCTGATTCGGATGGCGATCGAGTATCTGGCGTCATCGGGTCAGACATCCGGCTGTTGAGCGGCGCGGGCCAGAGCGTTCACACCCAGGATCGCATCTTGTTCTTGAAGACTGCGTCGAGACCAGGTCTTGAAATGTGAATGCCTGCGCGATCTCATTCATGCGCACCTGGTAACAGCCATAGCTCAAGAAAAGCGGGAGGGTTACTAATGGCGTGGAACGAGACCGCTTGATGTAAGGGGTCCGATGCACATGCGCTTTGTGACACGAATCACATTGCTGATCTCGGCCAGGAACTCGCATCACCTGAACCGCCTCTATATCGCGTAGAGCAGTCCGATCTTGAGGGCCACTGAATGAGCGCAGCGAAGCCACCGATTTTACAATACGACGCGGCGGACGCGCAGATGGAGATCAGCGCCGAGGAACTGGTAGCACTTTCGCATTCTCGCCCCATCAAGCTCATTGCACCGGCCTCGGCGCAATCAACTCCAACAGTGAGCATGCGTACAAGTGAATCGGGTGCTTCAGGCGTGTGGACCAGCGGCTATCGAGCCGGCACACGCCTGGCTCTATCACTCGTCGCGGTATGTGTTCTGGTAAGCGCTGGCTATGGTCTACTGGCGTGGCGCAAGGAGACGCCATCGCTGGCCCACATCTTCGAACACAGGACTCCATTGCACGCGTTGCTGCCGGAAGCATCGTCGCAGGCCCAAGCGGAGCCGGTGCGGCTGAAGAATCCCTTCGATCCCCAGGAGGTATTCGAGTTCAGTCCTGATACTACCCAAGACGCGGCGCGCGAAGCCGTTGCTGAGGTACTCATGAAGCGTGCATTGGCGCGACAGGGCAGCTGATCGCCCCCATCTTGAGCATCCTCCCCTGCGGCAGATTGAAGGACGATGCAGTTCTGCTCGGCAAGTACCAGCACGTCAGGAAGTGAATGACGCTGAGAGTCGCTCCGTTGATGATGCACTGACGCTGCCTGAAGAAAAGCAATCCGGCGGCATCAGCGGGCGCGCGCGCCCTGGCGAAGGCGTGACTCCAGTTCAAGTGCGGCTCGCTCAACCCAGCATTCGGCAAGTCGGCCGTTCTCCACCCGCCAGATCGCGATGCCGCTGAATTCAACCGGCTGCTGATCGGCCGGCAAGCCGAACATGCCGTTGTTGCGTCCACGAGTGACCCAGCGCGACACCACGCGATCGCCTTCGGCGTTGGTGAAAAGTTCAAGGTGTTCGTTGGTCGCATCGGCGACCAGCGCCTGCATCTGACGAACCCACGCCTTGAATGCATCTCGGCCCTCGACGACATGACCCGCTGTCGTGATCCTATAGTTGGGAGTCATCAGCTCGTCAATAGCGTTCAGATCGTGGGGTGGCGCCCAGACGCGTCGGAAAAACTCACGTGCCAGGGTTTCGCCTTGAGAGATATCGATCATCGTTCGTCCTGAGCCCTGCGGCCAATAGATGTGAATGCGACGTAGCCGCTTTGACGATGAGTAACAGGTTGGCGGGGTCCGCGATCAGTCACATCGCCGGAATGGCCAAGTCTGTGAATCGACCCAGCCGACGGCATCATCAAAGAGACTATCGAGGCTGACTTGCATGCCTTTCTACTCTGTGGAGGCATAAAGCTCTCGGATGCTTATCGAGCAGGAAACCATGGGCAAGCCCTCTGTCGTTTTCGTTTCAAACGTCGTGATGACGAAGTCGCGCGGCACGACCGTTCCCTGTTAGGACAATCCCTGACATCGTGCCGATTCCTACGTGTGTCTCATTAAACGCGAACCAGAGCCGTTATGTTGTGCCCAGCGAAAAAAGACCCGTGGCACCGCACTTTCGCCAATGTGCGTGGCCCCGAGCAGAACTACTAGAAGCGGTGGCCCGTGAGTACGAATTGAATAACAAGATAGCTTCTCTGGCGCTGTTGGCGATGACCCATCACGCCGTTGCCGCAGAATTACCTTCCGCCGGCAGCGCGCTACAGCAGATCCCCTCGCCCGCGACGCTCGAGAAAGCGCCGCCGCAGTTTCGTATCGAGCGCGGCAGAGTTCAGGCCGCGCAGCCCGGAGAAGATGCAAGGATCGTTGTCGTCAGTTTGCGCATCGTCGATGCCCGAGCCTTCAGCGAAGCGCAGTTGCTTGCGGTTACGGGATTCCAGCCCGGCAGCGAACTCACCTTGGCGGCGTTGCGCGAGTTCACAGCGAAGATCACGAACCATTATCGATCCCGTGGCTACTTCCTTGCGCAAGCGCACTTGCCCGCGCAGGACATTGTCGGCGGCTCCGTTACCATCTCGGTGGTCGAAGGCCAGTACGGCAAGGTGGTACTGAGAAATACCAGCAACCTGTCGAACGCAGTCGCTCAGCAACTGCTCGGTGGCTTGAACAGCGGCGACACGGTCACGATCGCGCCGCTGGAAAGCCGACTGCTGCAACTATCCGACCTTCCGGGCGTCGATGTCAGGTCGACCCTCGTACCCGGCGCATCGGTGGGTGCATCGGACCTCATTGTCGACGTGACGCCGGGCAAGCGCGTCAGCGGCAGCATCGACATGGACAACTCCGGCAGCCGCTACACCGGCGCGTACCGCTCCGGCGCGACGCTGAATTTCAACAATGCGCTTGGCCAGGGCGATGTCGCGACACTGCGTGCACTCACCTCGTGGGACGGCCTGAATTACGGGCGCGCCGCCTATCAGCTCCAGTTCGGCCGCGCGGATGTAGGCGTCGCTTATACCGCCCTCAAGTATGAACTCGGTCGCGAGTTCGAGAGCCTCAAGGCACACGGCAACGCTCGGATCGCCAGCGTGTATGGACGCTATCCGCTGCTGCGATCCCGCGATGACAATCTCTATGCGCAGGTCGGCTTCGACGGCAAGTCCTTCCAGGACAGGATGGACATTGCCGCGCCACCGATAGTCACCGACAAGAAAGCGCGGGTGGGGATGCTGAGCCTGCTGGGCGATCACCGCGACCGCCTCGGTGGCGGCGGCTTGAACACGTACTCGCTCACCTGGACCTCCGGCAATCTCGATCTGCAAAGCCCCGATGCCTACCGGACCGATGCCGTCACGGCGCGCAGCAACGGGCACTACGACAAGTTGGGCATCGACGTCATGCGCTCGCAGAACGTGACCGCCTCTCTTTCGCTGTACGCAGCGTTGCAAGGTCAACTGGCTTCGCAGAACCTGGATGTATCCGAGAAAATCGGGCTGGGCGGAGCGAATGCAGTGCGCGCTTATCCCGAAGGCGAGGCCTACGTCGACCAGGGTTACGTGCTGAACGTCGAAGCGCGACTGGCGCTGCCGAAATTGCCCTGGACCCTGCCCGGCGACTGGCAAGCCGTCGGCTTCGTCGACAGCGGCACCGGCCGCGCCAACAAAGACGCATGGAGCGAAGGCCGCAATCACCGCACGCTCAGCGGCGGCGGTGTCGGCCTCAACTGGTTCGACTCGCGCAGTTTCCTGGTGAAGGCGTACTACGCCCACACCATGGGCGCCGCCGTGGCCACGTCGGCTCCGGACAGAGATGGTCGCTTCTGGATCAGCGCCATCAAGTATTTCTGATCGGCCCGCGCTCGCGAAGCATCGCGAGCCGCGACTCGAATTTCTCAGCGCCCGCATCGACAGGTCCAGCAGCATGAATCACATCTACCGATCGATCTGGAACGCCAGCAGCGGCACCATGACCGCCGTCTGCGAACATGCGAAGAGCCGTGGCAAGAGAAATTCCAGCGGCCGCAGCGCCGTCGTCCGCCCGGGCTTCATTGTGCGGTCGGTGTCCGTCGCCGTGGCGATGGCGTGCAGTCCGGCTGCTCTTGCATTGCCGACAGGAGGCTTGGTCGTAGCCGGTGAGGCAAGCATTACGAATGCAGCGAGCGACACCACGATTCACCAGACGACGCAGAACGCAGCGCTCACCTGGCAAGCGTTCGATATAGGTGTCGCCGAAACGGTTCGCTTCGTTCAACCCAACAGCGATTCCGTCGCGTTGAACCGTGTGCTCGGATCCGATCCTTCCAGCATCCTCGGCGGCTTGTCGTCCAACGGCAAAGTGTTTCTCGTCAATCCCAACGGCATCCTGTTCGGCACGGGCGCGCGGGTCAACGTAGGTGCACTGGTAGCCTCGACTCGCGATATCGCCGATGACGATTTCATGGCGGGCCGCTACGCCTTCAAGGGCGACGGCAATGGCAGCGTGGTGAATCGCGGATCGATCCAAGCTGACGGTGGGTACGTCGCATTGCTCGGCGCCCGGGTAAGCAACCAGGGCGTCATCGCAGCGAGGATGGGCAGTATCGCGATGGCCTCGGGCAATGCCATCACACTCGATGTCGCCGGCGACGGGTTGTTGAATGTCAGCGTGGACGCAGGCTCAGTCGATGCGCTCGTCGAGAATGGCGGCCTGATCCGTGCCGACGGCGGACAAGTACTACTGACCGCGCGTAGCGCGGGCGATCTGATGCAGAGCGCAGTCAACAATACGGGCCTGATCCAGGCGCAGACACTCGAGAATCGCAACGGCACGATAAGATTGTTGGGCGACATGGACAGCGGCGCGGTCAATGTCGCAGGCACGCTCGATGCAAGTGCGCCGGATGGCGGCGACGGAGGTTTCATCGATACCTCGGCCGCGCTGGTGAACGTCGCCAGCGAGACTAGAGTCACCACCGCAGCGGCACGCGGCTTGACCGGCAGCTGGCTCATCGATCCGACCGATTACAGCGTTGCGGCCAGCGGCGGCAACATCACCGGTGCGGCCCTGTCGAACAATCTCGCCGTCACCAACGTCACGATCCAGAGCGTCTCAGGCAATCTCAACGTGAACGACACGGTTGCCTGGTCGGCCCATCGGCTGACGCTCAATTCGCAGAACGACATCAACATCAACACCGCGATGAATGCGTCCGGCACGGCGAGTCTCGCGCTGGTCTATGGGCAAGGCGCAGTGGCTGCAGGCAATACCGGCAAGGTCAACGTCAACGCGCCGGTGAACCTGCCGGCGGGCAATAACTTCAGCACGCTGCTCGGATCGAATGGCGTAGCTACCAACTATGTGGTGATCACCAGCCTGGGCGCGGCGGGCAGCGCCACCGCCACCGACCTGCAGGGCATCAGCGGCAACCTGGCGGGCAACTATGTCTTGGGCAGCAACATCGATGCGGCCGCCACCAGCACGTGGAATGCCGGCGCGGGCTTCGAGCCGCTCGGCAACGACCCCAGTCGCTTCACCGGTATGTTCGATGGACTGGGCCACACGGTGTCCGGTCTCTTCATCGATCGGACGGGAAGCCCCTTCGTGGGCCTGTTCGGCTACACGGACGCCGGCTCCGTGATCCGCAACACGGGCTCGATCGGCGGCAGCGTCGCGAGCGACTCATGGAGCACGGGCGCACTCATCGGTGCGCTCGGCGGCACAGTCATAAATAGTTATGCAACGGGCACCGTCCGTGGTTTCCAGACAGTAGGCGGCCTGGTAGGCGTCATCGATGGCGGTGCAATCATCGACAGTCATGCGACCGGCGACGTCGTGGCGTACGGCGGCACTGGCGAGGCAGGCGGACTGGTGGGATTGAACTGGGGTGTGACGCCCGGAACCGTCGAGAATAGCTACGCGACCGGCAATGTCAGCAGCCTCGTGGGTTACGCCGGCGGCCTGATGGCCATCAACTGGGGCGCTATCACCAACAGCTACGCCACCGGCACGGTGACCGGACTCGACAGCGTCGGCGGACTGGTTGGCAGCGGCGACGGCTCCAGCACCATCAGCAACAGCTACGCCACCGGTGCGGCGACCGGAAGGAACAACGTCGGGGGGCTCGTCGGGGACGGCGGCAGCATCAGCAACAGTTACGCGACGGGCGCCGTGATCGGCGTCGATGCCGTCGGCGGCCTGGCGGGAAATTTCAACGGCACCGCCACCAACAACTATGCGACAGGTACTGTCGTGGGTAGCGATCGCATCGGCGGATTGGTCGGTAATAGCAACCGTGGTTCGTTGACCGGTAATCACGCCAGTGGCGCAGTGAATGGCAACGACAATGTCGGCGGACTGATCGGCTATAGCGCGGACAGCACGATCATCGGCAACTACGCCAACAGCGCCGTCACCGGCCGGAATTCCGTCGGCGGTCTCGCGGGCGCGATGTCGGCTGGTAGCCAAGGCTATGGCTACAACCATGGCAATGGCGGCGAGTTCAGCAACAACTACGCCTCCGGCATGGTCACGGGCGTGAACTTCGTCGGCGGATTGATAGGAACCAACTGGGCGGAAGTCAGCGACAGTCACGCCACGGGCGCAGTGACGGGCGACGACCAGGTCGGCGGATTGGTGGGCGGATTTCAGTCCGGCACGATCGCCTCAAGCTTCGCCACCGGAAACGTGACTGCGCGCAGCGGTGCGGCCGGTGGACTCGTCGGATATGCGTCAGCCACGATCGAGAGCAGTTACGCAACCGGCGCGGTGGCAGGCCTGTACCAGGTGGGCGGAATACTCGGCGCGATGAACGGCGGGACCATTACCAACGCCTACGCGACTGGCTCGGTGACTGGCACGGGGAATGTCGGCGGATTGGTAGGCAACAGCAGTTCGGGCGTCATCGCCAATGTTTACTCCATCGGCGCGACGACCGGCACGACGGATGTCGGCGGACTGCTTGGATCCAGCGATGGCGCCAGCGTCACCAGCGGCTTCTGGGATGTCACGACTTCCGGCCAGGCAGCCAGTGCCGGCGGCGTCGGCCTCACTACGGCGCAGATGCAGGAGCCCGCAAACTTCACCGGCTTCAATTTCACGACGACAGCGGGTGCCACGGGCAACAACTGGGTGATCGTCAATTTCGACGGACCGCTCAACGGCTCCTCTGCCGGAACCCGCCCGATGCTGGCCTCCGAGTATTCGACCACCATCATGAGCGCACACCAGTTGCAGCTGATGAGCATGGATCTCGGGGCAACCTATACGCTCGGGAAAACCATCGATGCATCGGCCACCGGCACCGCCAACGATGTCTGGACCGACGGTTCGTTCGTTCCAGTGGGCAAGTCCAACAACCCGTTCGCCGGCGTTTTGGATGGACTCGGGCAAACGATCGACCACCTGCACGTGGATCTGCCGGACGCACAGCAGACTGGCTTCAACTTGAACACGGCAATGGATGAGGCGGGGCTGTTTGGGTACATAGGCAGCGCGGGCATCGTGCAGAACGTCGGCCTGGTCGACGGCAGTGTCGTCGGCCGCGATTTCGCAGGCGGGCTCGTCGGGCGGAGCGCAGGCACAGTGACCAACAGCTACGCGACGGGCGACGTACAAGGCCGCTCATACGTAGGCGGCCTGGCCGGGTTCAACGATGCGAGCGGCACGGTAACCGATAGCTATGCGACGGGCAGTGTGACTGGCCTGCTCGGCGCGGTCGGCGGGCTGATTGGAATCAGCGAGGGATCTATCTCCGGCAGCTATGCGACCGGCGCGGTGCAAGGCGGAGAGAGCCATATCGGCGGACTGGTCGGAACGAGCCGTGCGTCGATCAGCAACAGTTACGCCAGCGGCTCCGTGACCGGCGTCAATGGATCCAGCTATGTCGGCGGACTGGTTGGAACGAACTACGGCGCAATCGACAACAGCTATGCCACCGGTGCAGTCGAGAGTTTCAATTACGTCGGCGGGCTCATCGGCGACAACTACGCAACGGTCAGCAACACGTACTCAACGGGCCTGGTTCGCAGCGACAACACGGTCGGTGGACTGATCGCGGGCAGCTACGGTTCCGTCACCGACAGTTTCTGGAATACGCAGACTTCCGGGCAGGCATCGAGCAGCGGCGGCGGCGGCCTCACCACGGCGCAGATGATGCAGCTCGCGAGCTTTAGTAGTTGGAATACTGCGACACCCAATACCATCGCCAGCACGGCGAACAGCGGCGCCTCGTGGCGCATCTATGACGGCTATACAGCGCCGTTGCTCACTCGATT
The DNA here is from genome assembly GCA_040509875.1 of Steroidobacteraceae bacterium. Classification (GTDB taxonomy): domain Bacteria; phylum Pseudomonadota; class Gammaproteobacteria; order Steroidobacterales; family Steroidobacteraceae; genus Steroidobacter. The sequence goes on from JBEVKB010000072.1 coordinate 8,770, forward strand.
CCTGACAGCGTTGACGCTTTCGGACACCGTCGTAACTTACAACGGCGCCTCGCAGAGCGCGGCGGGCGTCATCCCGAGCGGTGTGCTGGGAACCACGGCGACCGATGCCGGCATCTACAGCTTCTATTCGAGCCAGCAAGGGTTTGATCTCACCGGCGGCAGCCTGACCATCGCCAGGGCGGACCTGTCACTGACCGGCACACGCATCTACGATGGCAGTACTTCAATCGCCGGCAGCGACCTGACTGCAATCGGCGTTGCCGGCGAATCGTTCGCAGTCACCGGCCTGGGCGACGCGAGCAACCTGGCAAGCAGGAATGTCCAGTCGACAAGCACATTGAACAGCGTGACGGGACTTGCGTTGGGTGCGGGCATCAACGGCGGCCTCTCGAACAACTACAACGCACTGAGCACGCTCGGCAGTTCGTTCAGCGTTACCCAGGCATCGCTGACACTGTCTGCCAGCGATGTGGTCAAAACCTATGATGGCGGCCTGATGGCTGTCGGCACGGCTATCGTGACGAGCGGCACGTTGTTCGGCAGCGATGCCATCAGCGGCGGCACCTTCGCTTTCATCGACAAGAACGCCGGCGGCAACAAGGCGGTCACGCTCACTGGCGTCACCATCGACGACGGTAACAGCGGCGCAAACTACGACACCAGCTACACAGTCAACGTCACGAGCACCATCGAGCGGGCAGTATTGACCGCGACGGCGGCCGCCGCCGACAAGACTTATGACGGCAACACGAGCGCGACGACGACACTGAACGTCGTCGGCCTGGTCGATAGCGAAACGCTGGGCGCCACCAGCATCTCAACGTTCAACAGCAAGGACGTTGCCACGGCCGCCCTCGTCACCGTCGACAGCATCGTGCTGAGTGATGGCGCGAACGGCGGCCTCGCCAGCAACTACAGTCTCGCCAGCGGCCAGACCGCCTCGGCTCGCATCACCCCCAGGGTATTGACGGTCGTCGGCCAGGTCGCGATGGACAAGATCTACGACGGCACGACGATGGCAACACTGCGCGGCGGATCTCTTGCAGGCGTGCTCCACGGCGAAACACTGGTGCTGGACGAGGCGGGCACATTCGCGACCGCACATCCTGGCATCGCCATCGCCGTCACCGCGGCGGACAGCCTGAGTGGCGCCGACGCCGCCAATTACACGCTGACTCAGCCGCTCGGCCTCACGGCTGACATTGCCCGTGTTGTCCAGCCCGACATACCGGTAGTGAACGAGCCGGTCGCGACGGTGCCGCCGATAACCGCGCCGCCAGTAGTTGTTGTCAACGCTGCCCGGGCGGCAACATCAACGGTCGCCTATACCAGCGCGATTGCTCATGTCGCTTCGAATATCGTGGCCGCTCGAATGCCGGCCCCTGAGCCATTGACGACCAGGGCGCCTGAGCCGGCAAGCAAGATCACGAGCGGCCCGGGTGCAGGAACAGCGCTGATGACGTACGACATCGGCGGCCTGAATCTTACTGTGGTCACTGCCGACGACGAGACGGACGAGAAGATGTGAGCCGGCTGCCAGGCAGGAACGACAGATCGATGACTCCCAATTTTATTGGCGTGACCGGGTTACCCAGGGCGGGCTCCACCCTCCTCTGCCAACTGCTCGCGCAGCATCCCGATGTACATAGCGACGGACAGAGTTCGCCGCTATGTAATGCGTTGCTCGGGATCCGCCGCATGGTCAGCGACGACCAGTTCTTCCTGTCCCAGCTCGATAACGGCTTCGAGACCACCTATGCCCACCTCGCCACTGCCATGCGGGGCTTCCTGCGGGGATGGCATCACGATTGCCAGAAGAGCGCGCTGGTCGACAAGAACCGCGCCTGGCTGCACGCAATCGAACTGCTGTTGCAGATAGCGCCCGAAGCAAAGCTGGTGGTCTGCGTGCGCGAGCTTGGGCAGATCTACGGTTCGATCGAGGCTCAGCATCAGCGCACCATACTGGTGGACTTCATCGACCACCTGTCCGACTTCGATCGTTTCGCACGCGCGGACATGCTGTTCGCCAAGGACAAGGCGATCGGCTCGCCGCTGCAATCGTTGAACGCTGTGCAGGACCTGCCGATCCCGGTGCAACAGCGTCTCTACTTCCTGCGCTTCGAAGACCTGATGGCGCGGCCAACCGCTTGCATGTCGCATCTGCATGCCTGGCTCGGCCTCGCCCCCTTCGCCACCGACCCGCAAAAACTTCATGTCGGCAGGCGCGAGAGCGACAGCCATTACCACATGAAATATCTGCATCGCCAGTTCGAGTCCATCGCCGCGCCTGCGCGCCACGAAATTCCCGCTCGCATCCAGGCGCATATCGAGAAAGCCTGCGCCTGGTACTACG
>JBEVKB010000073.1:0-12237 GCA_040509875.1 Steroidobacteraceae bacterium
GCTCCATGCGGTCAGCGCCTGGATACGTTGCTGGGAATAGAAACCGCTCTGCGCCAAGCTCAGACACAGCTCTTCATGCAACCACCACTCGGCTTCGCCGAGAACCGCAGCGCTGACGCCGGCCCAATCCTGCGCCTGCCTCAAAGCGAAACTACAATGCAGCGTCGGCGCTTCAGGCGCGAAGGCCCGGCCGCGCAGCGCTTCCGCTTGTTGACGCCACAACGGCGCCAACAGGTCTCGGGATTGCGATCCCAAGAGACGCTTGGCGGTGGGCGTAATGTCGAGCAGGAACTCCAGTTCGCGTTGCGGATCGTCGAGCGGATGCTGGAGATGGTCGAGCGCCTCCAGCAAGCGATCGAACGCTCCGAGGTCGGCATGATTCGGCGCCTGCGAATAGAGCTGATCCAACTGTCGCCTGACTTCGCCTGCGTTACGCGCCGACAATGCCTTCACGATGCCGTTGGTCAGGACCACCACGGGATTGTCGAAGAACAAATCCATCTGCGGAATGCTCTGTGCCGGTGCGTAACGCGCAGCGACCAACCGATGCAAAGTGGCGTCGGCACTGATGCGCAAGGGCTTGCCGCTTGATTGCGAATGCCACGCATTGAATTCCTGCGTCTGCTCCACCAGCCCGATGCTGCGCGCGTAGCCGGCGGCCTGTTCGATCTGGGCGCGAATCTTCTCCTTGTTGCCCATGAATACGCTGTCGAGCAGTTCGATGTCGCGACGACGCCAGCTCTCGTAATCGGCGCCGATCAGCCGGCCGGTGTCGATGAGCAGTTCCAACGGCGAATAAGCGCCCTGCTCCATGAGCTGCGCATCCACCTGCGCCTGCAATGCCGGATCGATGTTCTTCATGGGGCGAACAGGTTGTCTAGGTCAGCCGCGCTGAGCTGCGTCGGCGCCGCGCTCTGCGGCGTGTAGAGTTGATTCGCCAGCGCGTGTTTGTCCGCTTGCAGTCGCATGATCTTTTCCTCGACGGTTCCCTGGGCGATGAGCTTGTAGACGAATACCGGCTGCTGCTGGCCTATGCGATGCGCGCGGTCGGTCGCTTGCGCTTCGGCCGCCGGATTCCACCATGGATCGTAGTGAATGACGGTGTCCGCCGCGGTGAGATTCAAACCGGTGCCGCCGGCTTTGAGGCTGATGAGGAACAGCGGTACGGAACCTGCCTGGAAGCGCTCGACCAGTTCAGTACGCGCTTGAGTCTCGCCGGTGAGCAGGCAATACTCGATACCGAGTTCCGCGACCGCCGCTTCGATCAGCCGCAGCATCGAAGTGAACTGCGAGAACAACAGCACGCGCCGGCCTTCCTCCACGAGTTCCGGAAGCACCATGCGCAGCCATTCGAGCTTGGCGGAAGGAATGGAGCGAGTCTCCGCACTGTCTTCCACCAGGCGCGGATCGCAACAGGCCCGGCGCAGTTTCAGCAACGCATCCAGCACTGTGATCTGGCTGCGTGCGATGCCCTGCTGCTGTATGACTTCCTGCACGCGACGATGCATGGCGAGGCGGATGCCGTCGTAGAAATCTCGCTGCCGATCGTCGAGCACGATGCTCTCGACGATTTGCGTCTTGGCGGGCAGGTCCTTGGCCACTGCGTCCTTGGTGCGACGGAGCATGACCGGCGCGATGCGACGTGCCAGCGCGGCGGCACGTTTCGCATCGCCATTCTTCTCGATCGCATCCCGGTAATGTCGCTGGAAATGCTGCTGCGTTCCCAGCGACCCGGGCTGCAGGAAATCCAGCAACGACCACAACTCGCCCAGGTGATTCTCCATCGGCGTGCCGGTGAGGCACAGGCGATGTTCGGCACGCAATGAACGTGCAGCCTGCGATACCTTGGCGCGCGGATTCTTGATCGTCTGCGCCTCGTCGAGGATCAGGAAGCTGAACTCATGCTGCTGCAATATCTCGCTGTCCAAATGCAGCAGCGAATAACCGGTGATGACGACGTCGGCTTTGCGTATCAGCGCGAACTGTTCGCGACGCCGGCTCCCGTGCAGGACGAGCGTCTTCAATCCCGGTGCAAACCGTCGCAGCTCCTGCTGCCAGTTGCCGATGACACTGACCGGCGCGACGATCATTGCGGGCCGATTCAAGCGCCCGGCCGTTTTCTCTATCCACAAGTGCGCCAGGGTCTGCACAGTTTTTCCCAGTCCCATGTCGTCGGCCAGGATGCCGCCGAGATGGTAGCGACTCAGGAACTGCAGCCAACCCAGGCCTTCCTGCTGGTAAGGCCGCAATGTCGCCTGGAAATCCGCAGGCGCGACCAGCGGTTGAATGCCGCTGAATCCCTTGAGATCTTCGAGCAACGCCAGCAGCGAGCGATCTTCCGACCGCAGCAACGGTGGTGCGCCGGTTTCTAGCGTGAGCTGCGCCACGCGATTGACCTGGCTCAGCGGCAACGACAGTCCGTCCTGCTTGTTCAAGCTGTCGCGATCGTGCAGTTCCACCAGCGTATCGGCGACCCGCTCGATCCGTTCCATCGGCACCGGCAGGTAACGCCCATCGTCCAGGCGGATCAGCAGGTAATCCCCAACGCGCTGGCAGGCGGGATTACTGCGATCCCAAGTCGCCTGCAGGTAGGCGACCAGCGCAGGCAATAGATTGACATGGTGGCCATCGACAACGACGCCGAGGCGCAGATCGAACCAGCCATCGCGACGTCCGTCACGGCGCGTGTCGAGATCCGCATACCACTGGTTCGCGACAGCGATGCGATAAGGAAAATCCTCGCGCGCTTCCACGTCCCAGCCGTCCGCCTGGAGTGCCGGCACGGCCTGCATCATGAACGTGAGCCAGCTCTGGCAATCGTGGCGTGCCGCGCTCAGTGCGCGTTCGAGTTGCGACTGCAGCGCTTGCTCGACTACGGGATCGCGATCGATTTCATGCAGGATCCCGGTGCCTTCAGCATAGCCCAGGCATCGCACCGTCGTTTGCCCAGCACTGAGACTGAGACTGTCGACCACTACGCCGTTGTAGACAAAGTAAGGCGTCGCTGCGGGGCCAGCCGACAACACCAGCTTCATGCGCAAGCTAGCAAGAGCCTGTCGATGAATCGCCAATGTGCGCAGTCGTGGAAAACGCGCGGCGTCGCGAGCGAGTTCATCGTTTACCGCGGCAACCTGTTCCGGTGGCACAGCCGCGCGATGCCAATGGTGCCGTAGCACTTCCGTCCGATACGGCACGCTTACCTGTCCACATTCGCCACGTGCCGTATCGATGAACAGCGGCGGATCGATATCCATCATCAAGTGAAGCGACGCGGAGTCCTGGCAGCGCAATTGTTGATCGCCGTTCGGCAGCGCCCGCCACTCGAACGGCACGACCCGGGCCTCGCCCATTCGCAGCGGCTGCTCCGCTACTGACTGCCAGAAGGCGCGACCCGTGCTTACGATCTGCTTGAGCAGTTCGGCGCCGCTGTCCCCGGCAAGCGTCCAGGGACTTTCGTAGCGGTGCGCCGTGAGTCGCTGCAGGATTTCCCTATCCAGCGCGTCCACATAGCGTGGCAGTTCGCTCGCGCCATTGGCGAAGCGCGGCACGAAGCGGCAGATATTGTCCGCCTGGGTTCGCCCGCCGTGGACGGTGATCTGCGCCACCCACAGCGAGATCCGTGGGCCTGGCGATTCGATCAGGTAGCAGAGCTGCTGTCGTTGCGATCGTGCGGCAGGAATTGTCGCTGCCGGTTGGCGCTCGGACTCGACGGAGACGCGACGATGCTCGGTGATTGTGCCACCGGCGCTGCGTGCTGCCGCGATGGCGATCGCCGCGATGTGTATGCAGTGCCCGTTCGCGCCACAGCTGCATTCGCCGTCGATCTTGCGCTCACCGTTTCCGGCGCCCACCTGGCGAATGTAAACACGATGCCTGGTGTTGCCGTTCGCTTCGGCGCCAGCGACTCCCGTGACGACGCTGCCGGCCTGCAGGACGTTGAAATTGAACACACCGCCGCTGTCGAGCAGCTGGAGCGCATCGCTGAACAGTCGGTCGCCGAAAATCTTCTGGAGCGCGATGTGGGAGTTACTGGCGGGATCGGTCACCGCGGAATTCTAAAGGTTTTGCCTTCCGGCCGGGAGAGGCGTGCTCCACCGCATCGAATACCCGGCCGATCTGTTCGAGCGCCACCCTTTCCGCACGCGTCACTCGCTGCCAGCGAAAGAACGGGCTCTCCTTGACTTCCCGCGCGGCGCGCTCCAGCGCCGTGCTCACGAGCTGGCGGTATGCATCGAGCTCATGCGGACCGCGACTCAGCACGACCGACGCCGTCATCCGCACCTCTTCCAACATGCGGGTCGTGATCAGGCATTCGCCCAACAGCCGCGTCAGGTGCTGACGAGACCATCCACCCCGGAAGGCGATGGCGATGGCGGACGAGCGTTCGAGCCTGTCGAGCTGCGCTTCGATCGCCGCTTCGGCGGCGTGCAGCTCACGTGCGATCTCGTTCGCCGCGGCGTCGTTGGCCGAAGCGACATGCAACACGGCAGCGAGCGTGCCGCGCTGGATCCGGTCGATCACTTCGGCGGGCACCTCGTTGCGTTCCGTTGACATGTCCCCTCCATTTCGGATTGCACTGTATCTAGACGCCGGCGGCGCCGTTCAAGATAGCGACCTTCGGGACGATTGCGTTTCGCAACGTCCGGCGGAAGACTTCCGCGGCGCGGATAGCCTGAAAAAAACAGCATCGGGACGATGAGCATAGGTAACCGGGCGATGACCGAAGCAACGATCCAGTCCGGGTCCATTCCAGCGAACCGCAAGACTCTGCCGCGAGCGGCCACCTGGCTGCCACTGGTGATTGCCGCACTCGCCGTCTGCCTGGTGGCCGCATTCGGCTTCTACGGCTTGAAATTCTTTCGCAGCAGCGCGTTCGACGACGAGCGTGCATTCCGCGCACTCAGCGAAATCATCGGACAGTTCGACAACCTGCAGGAGACCATGGGCAGCCTGCTGCAACTGGTGCCGGCGAACGCCAACGAGCCCGGCGAAGCGGAACGTTACACCCGCAGCCTGACACTCGAAGGATTAGGGCTCGACGTCAGGCACGGCGACAGCAAGGTCTGCCCGCCCAGTCCGCAGCGCGCTATATTCGAAGTCCAAATGACAGGCTCGGCACGCGACTTTCTCGTGCGCCAATGCCTCATGCAGGAACGCGCCGAGGTCGAGTACCTCCCGCAACGCGCGCGTTACCTGGAATTGAGCGGCGATCTCAACCGTCACCTGCAGGCCTTCGTCGTCCAGGAGTTTTTCGATGAAGTGGTCATTGCCACCCAGGATGGTGTGGCCGTCGCGCAGGTCCACGGCCGCAGTCGCGATGAGGCGCGCATCGAGATTCACGACGCACGCGCCGATGGGCTGGTCATCGCCGATCCCCGCGGACTGATGCAACGTGCAAGCCAGGGAGAAACCGCAGGCAAGCCCGAGCCGCGCGACAAACAACAGGCATCGGCAACCTTCCCATTTCATCCCGTGGTGTTCAACGACGAGATCGCCGGCGACGCGTATCGCGTGTTCGTGCAGCCGTTCGCACCTCGCTATCCGCTGCTCATCAAAGAAAACAGCACCGCGTCGACGCAGCCGCTGTACCTGATCGGCGTGAAGCGCCAGAACGTGCTGCAATCCATTTCCGCGGCGCTCGGCCCGACCGGCACACTAGCCATTACCTTGCTGGTGCTGCTCACCATCCTTGGCTGGCCGCTGCTCAGCCTGAAATTCGCATCGGCGCAGGATCCGCTATCGGCCGCACAGGCGTTTGCCGTCGTCATCGCCCTGCTGCTCATTCCCGCGGTAGTGACAGTCGCCGGCTTTTCCAACTGGAGTCGCCAGCATCTCACCTTGTGGGCCGACGATGCCGCGGAGACCTACGCACGACAAGTGGAGAGCGGCGTGTTGCGGGAACTGAGCGACGCCACGCTGATACTCGATCACCTCGCGCAGCAGTTCGCTGGCGACCCGGAAATCACCGCAAGCAGATTCGAGATGCCTGCGAAACATGGTTTGTGCCTGCCTCCCGCAACCTGTGACAAGCCATTCGCCGCGCTGCCGTTACCGCCTGCCTGGTTGCCGGGCTGGCTGCCCATACATATCGCGTCGCCACTGAATCTCGCCGGCCGCAGCGCCGGCCTGTTTCTCGACCTGGGTCGCGGCACGTTCCAGGATCTGCGACTCAATCTCGGCGACCGCGAATATTTCAAGGCGCTGATGGCGTCGCAGGAATGGCGGCCCGCTTCGTTGTGGGAGGATCCGAAGTGGCAGAGTCTCGGCCTGCACACGCCCGCACATGGTTTCGTGGCGCAACGCTTGTTCAATCGCACCGATGGCGCACGCGTACTGCAAGTGGCCGTGCCGATCGATAGCAACGGCCAACGCCAAGGCATCGTCACGGGCGACAGCCGCGCCTATCGGCTCACCGCCTCGATCCGTCCGCCGCTGCTGCGTTTCGCCATCGTAGACAGCAGCAACGGCGCAGTGCTGTTTCACAGTAACGACAAACGCAGCCTCGCGGAAAACCTGCTGGTGGAGACGCAGCAGAATGGCTCACTGCAGAGCGCGCTGCGTAATCGCACGTCGAGCCGCACGCTCGACAGGATATCATCGCAGGATCATTTCAGTGGCGACTACATGGGCGAAGCGTATCGCTTCTACTATCGGCCCGTGTCGGGGGTGCCGTGGGGCATCGTCGTGTTCTACTCCGAACAATCTCTCGGAGTCGCGGTCGTGCAGACCGCCATTGCAACGCTTGCCACTTATTTTGCGTGCGTTGCCTGCATCATCGTGCTTGCGACCGCGGTCATCGTCGTGGTGCCGGGACGACCGGATCTCGAGCTTCTCAAGTGCCTGTGGCCCCGCTGGGAATTGCGACGGCACTACGGCGTATTTTCCGGCTACCTGATGACCGCACTCGCCATGACGCTCGCATTCGTTGTCTGCAGGGTCAACGACGCACAGAACAGCACTGCGTGGCTGGCCGTGAGCGTGACGGCACTGGTCCTGCTGCTGGTGGAACGTCGCCGTCGTCGCTCGGCCAGCAACTTGCAGCGTTACCAGAACGAATTCGTCCGCTGCATGGTGTGCGTCGTGAGTGTCGCCGCAGTCGTTCCGACTGCATGGTTCGCCATCGATTATTACGATACGTCGGTCAAGGCGCTGGTGCGCGATGAGTTGCGGCGAGCAGCTGACGATGTCGACCATCGCTATCGGGTGATGACGCGCGATCTGCGACAGTGGGCGGGCGACCAGGATGCGATCGTGCTAGGTCCGAGTGCGCGGGAGTTGGTTGAACAGCTGCCGGTCCCGGGTTTCGCGCCGGCCTGCTCTCTTTACGCGGGCCCGCCGGAGCGAAACGACAAGGACGGCATGACTTGGGCAGTGACTGCATTTACCACGCGCCCGTGGCTGACGAGCGCGGGGCCTCCGACGCTCGATCTATTCCGCCGCACGATCTGGACCCTGTCGACGGATCGACACCTGCAGCGCGCGTGGGCATCCACCGAACAGCGCAATTCAGCGGATGCCGGAACGGATGCCTGCGGTGGAGGCAGCAGAAGCGGCGTGTCGTACTGGCTGCGAAGTGAAGACGGTTACCGGATCAAGATGGCGCTGCCGCTCAACGCCGCCCGCCGCGACTCGATATTGATACGCGACGAGGAACTGGCCACGCTGCACTATGGTTGGAGCGGCAATCTGAATTTCGCCGCCGCGACGCTCTCCATCCTGCTGTTACTGGCGCTGCTGTCGTGGCACACGGCACGCAGGCTGTTCGGCATCCGCCTGCCTTTCGCCGCACGCTTCACTCACGAGCAGCCCGATCGCCTCGACCTGGCGCCGGTGATCAATTGCGAACTCGACCTGCTCGATTTCAAGAAAGCGCTGCTCAAAGCAGACCCCAACGCCTCGTTCACCACCAAGGATGAAAACGACTGGCGCGCGGTGCATTGCCGATCCATGTACCAGTCGATGTGGAAATCGCTGCAGACCGATGAGCAGTTGCTGCTGCATCAACTCGCCAAGGGCAAGTTCGCCAATCCGGAGAACCAGGCCGTCATCGAGCACCTGTTGCAGCGGGGCTATCTGAAACTGCGACCGTGGCCGCTGATCGCCGAAGCCGGCTTCGCCAACTACGTGCGCACCGCCGAGACCGAACGGCAATTCGCCGACTGGCAGACCGAAGCCTCGCGCAACCTGTGGAACCGCATCCGGATCCCGCTGCTGGTGATCGTCGTCGTGGTCACTGCATCGTTGATGTGGCTGGCGGGAAGCACCATGCAGATCCTGTCGGCCACGCTCGCGGGCGTTGCTACGTTGTTTGGGTATGTAACGCAGGTGACGAATTTCGTGCGGAAGGATAGTAAGCCGATGGGGTCTTAGCTTTGTTTTGCGCGGTTCTTGACCTCTCCCGGTTTCGGAAGAGGTCGCGCGAAGGAACGTAGCGCGGGTGAAGGACCCAGGCGAAGCCGGTAACGCGAAGCACTAGCGCACCATACGACAAACGCTGAAATCGCTGCATCCCGGGGCCCGGACGCCGCCTGCCGCGTTGTAACCGTGATTCCGCACAACATCGGTGCGGACAGCGAAGCATTTAATGAACCTCTCGCGACCACTCGCGATTCAATGTCGTGGATATCCCCTACGTGAACTCCGCCGAACCGAAAAGCATTTTCTCGCGACCCAACGCGGCGCGCGCGATTCTGTTGATGTGCGTGTTGGGCGCGATGCTATCGACTTGGCTGCTGCCGGAAGGTAATGCGCAAGACATCCTGCTGCTGGTGTGCGGCCTTGGCATCGGCGCCGGTTGCGCACGCGGCGCAGGTTCTTACTCGAAGCATCGCGATCTTGGCGCTGTTCAACATACCGCGCCTTTGGCCGACTTCGAACGCACGCTACTCGAACGCCTGAACATGGCGACGCGCACGGCCGGCATTCATGCCTGGGAATTCGACAACCTGACCAGGCACTTCGTGTGGGACGACAACCGGCTCGAATCGCTGTTCCTGAGCCAGGATTTGTCGTTCGCCGAACTCTTCATCGAATTGCTGAAAAGCGTCCACCCGGACGATCGCAAGCTGTTCCTCACCATGCCACGCGAATGCCTGAAGGACGGGACGTTCCGCTACTCCTTCCGTTTCCGAGTGCTGCACCCGGGCCGCCCGATGGGACACTTCCAGACCTACGGCCATATTCTTCTCAACGATAGCGGCCGGGCAGCGCGCACCATAGGAGTGACTCGTGATATCACTCGCGAAGTCGAAGCTACCGAGCAAGTACTGGAACAGGCGGCGCGCGAGCGCATGCTCAGCAATCGTCTCGCCGTCGCCATCAAGGCTTCCGGCAATGAAGTCTGGGAAATGGATCTCGCCACGCGACAGCTGGTCTGGCTCGAAAACCGGCTGCCGGGCATCGGGCTGCAGGATGTGCCGCTGGAGAAATATTCCGAAGCCTTCCAGCGGATCATGTACCCCGGCGACATGGAGTCGATCGTCGCGACGCTCGAAGCGGCCGCGGCGCTCAACTCACCGGTGAGTACTTATCGCTTTCGCATCGTGGGCGCCGACGGCGAGATCTGTCACCTGCGCGACTACGTCGCCATTGTGCGGGACGAAGCCGGCGTGCCGGTGCGACTACTCGGCTCCACGATCGACATCACCGACAAAGTGCATGTGCTCGAACAGGCGGAAAATGCCAACCGTGCGAAGAGTGCGTTCCTTGCCAACGTCAGCCATGAAATCCGCACGCCGATGAACGGCATCATCGGCATGACCGACCTGCTGCTGGGTACGCCGCTGGAGCGCAGCCAGCTCGACTACGCCGAAACGATCCGCTCCAGCGCCGACGCACTGCTGGGCATCATCAACGACAGTCTCGATCTCTCCAAGATCGAAGCAGGCAAGCTCGATGTAGACAACACGCAGCTGGACCTGCGCCGCAAGGTCGAGGACATCGGCGCGATGATGGCGCTGCAGGCTGCGGCGAAACATCTCGAACTGGTGGTGAACATTCATCCCAACGTTCCTTCCCAGGTGCTCGGCGATTCGCAGCGCATCCGGCAATGCCTCATCAACCTGCTGGGCAACGCCATCAAGTTCACCAGCGCGGGCGAAATCGTCGTCGACATCCACACCGTGAATTCGAGCGACGGCATTGCCCTGATCGAATTCGAAGTTCGCGACACCGGCATCGGCATCGCACCGGAAACGCTGGCGACCCTGTTCCAGCCGTTCGTGCAGGCCGATTCGTCGACGACGCGAGATTACGGCGGCACCGGGCTCGGCCTGTCCATCGTGCGGCGACTGGCGGAGATCATGGGCGGCACCGCGGGTGTCGAGAGCGCCGTCGGCACCGGTTCACGCTTCTGGTTCAGGCTGCCCCTCGAGATCGCCATTGCGACGGATGACTCCCTTGCAGCTAAGGCAGCAGCGAGGGCAGGACGTCGCGTCCTGGTCGTGGAAGACAATGAAAGCAGTCGACGGGTACTCGCGGATCAATTGTCACACGCGGGCTACGAAGTGAGCGCAGCAGCGGGAGGTGAGGCAGCGCTACGCATGATCCATGAAGCAGAAGCGCGCCGCCAGCCGCTGGAAGTCGTGCTGTGGGATAGCGAGCTGCCCGGCATGAGCGCGGCGATGCTGGGCGAGCGGACCAGGAACGATCCGCGACTGTCACCGTCGAGAATGGTGATGCTCACTTCGCTGGGCCGTCACGGGGATATCCAGCGCATCAAGAAATCGGGCTTTGCTGGCTATCTGACCAAACCCGTGCGCGTGCGCGAACTCTGCGAATGCGTGGATCGCGTGCTCGCCGGCGATGCACAGTCCTGGAACATGCAGAGCCAGCGCATCGTCAGCCGCAACGCCCGCTCCCAGAATCTACCTGCGCAGCGCTTCCGCGGTCGCGTGCTGCTCGCCGAGGACAATGTGGTCAATCAGAAAGTGGCGCGGCATTTCATCGAGCGCCTCGGCTGCGAAGTCAAAGTGGTCGGCAACGGCGCAGCCGCGGTGGAACTGTGCGGCGCCGAGAAATTCGATCTCATCCTGATGGACCTGCAGATGCCGGTGATGGATGGACTCACCGCCACGCGGCACATCCGCGAACTCGAAGTAGGCAGGCCTCGCACGCCCATCCTCGCACTGACGGCGAACGCCATGATCGGGCAACTCGATCAATGCCTGCTTGCCGGCATGGATGGCCTGCTCACCAAGCCACTGGAGGACGCGCAACTGCGAGATAGCTTGTCGCGTTCGGGCCTGGAAATTTCGGCCTCACCAGCAGCGCCAGCGTCGGCCGCGAGGTCCGGCACTGCGCCAGTCGACCTCGTGGGCTTTCGCACGGTCACTGCAGGCGACCTGCAATTCGAACGCGACCTGGTCAAGACCTTCATGGTGAGCGGCCGCGAAGTGCTTGCAGAAATACGCGAGGCGCTCGCCATCATGGACCGCGACGCACTCGAACACGCTGCGCACAAGCTTCGCGGCGCCAGTGCAAACATTCATGCGAGCGCACTCGAGCACCTGGCGCGCAACCTGGAAATCGAAGCACCCAACGCGGACGCAGGTCGGCTGCAGGATCTCAACAAACAACTGCTGGTGGAGTTCGATCGCACCGGGAATTTCCTATCGCGCGAAATCGCCCATGGACCGGGGAATACAGCGGCGAGCGCGTAATCGCTACAACGCGGGCGTCGGGGCCGCCTGCAAAACCAGGTAGCGTGACGCGAGTCTCACGAAATGCATTACAGGTGTGACGTAACACTGTCGATGTACTGGCTACGCGAGGAGTGACGGTCGGCAACGGCCACAAGACATCGACGAGTGCACAGCGCATTCGTGACTGCGACGGTCATTGCGCGCATCGCTCGTGCGGATCGCACGGACGATGGCCGCCCGTTCATCTTCCCGGAGCCTCGCGTGCATCAATCCGCAGTCAAAGTCAGCACCCGGCTGACCGTCGCCTTTGGAACGTTGTTTCTCCTGCTCATCGCCGTCGCGAGCCTGGGCGTGCTGCGTCTGTCGTCGCTCAACGATAAAGTGCAGCAGCTTGCCGAGCACCGCATTCCCATTCTCGAAACCGCTTACGCCTGGTCGAGCGCGCTCCAGGACAGCGGCCTGAAATGCGCAATACGCTGATCCTCGATGCGCCCGGCGAGATCGCCAAGCAGGTCGCAACCATCCGTAGCGACCTTCGCCTGCGCCAGGACGCGAGCAAGTCGCTGCAAGGCGCCATCACGTTACCGGCGGTTCG
>JBEVKB010000074.1:0-72293 GCA_040509875.1 Steroidobacteraceae bacterium
GTGCCGCCGCATAATGGGACCACCCTCGACCGTCACTCATGCCAGATGAATCCTCAGCGCACCTGCTCGCTGCATCGATCCGTCGGTGGGGGCGCGAACTGGGTTTCCAGCAGATCGGCTTCACCGGCGTCGACGCGGTGGCCGACGAACGCTGGCTGGCGCGCTGGCTCGAACTGCAGCGGCATGGCTCGATGGAGTACATGTCACGACACGGAATGCGCCGTGCGCGACCGCAGGAATTGGTTCCCGGCACCATTCGCGTCATCTCCGCTCGCATGGATTATTTGCCCGCAGCCACTCGTGACGCTGACGAAGTGCTTGCGGATGCTTCGCTAGGCTACATCTCGCGATACGCACTGGGACGCGACTATCACAAGGTATTGCGCCGACGCCTGGCGAACCTCGCGGAACGCATCACCGAGCATTGCGCCGATTCGGCATATCGCGTGTTCGTCGACAGCGGGCCGGTGCTGGAAAAGGCCTTCGCGCGCAACGCCGGTCTCGGTTGGATAGGCAAGCACACCAACGTCATCAACAAGACTGCGGGCTCGTGGTTTTTTCTCGGCGAGATTCTCACCAACCTGCCGCTCCCCATCGATGCACCAGCCACTGCGCACTGTGGCACATGCAGCGCTTGCATCGATGTCTGTCCGACGCAGGCAATCGTTGCGCCTCACGAGCTCGATGCCCGGCGCTGCATCTCCTATCTGACGATCGAATCGCACGATGCGATTCCGGTGGAGTTCCGCCGCGCGATGGGCAATCGTATCTACGGCTGCGACGATTGCCAGCTCGTGTGCCCCTGGAACAAGTTTGCGCACTTGACCGCGGAACCGGACTTCGTCGTTCGCCATGGACTCGATGCACCGAGCCTGGTATCGCTGTTCGCGTGGAGCGAGGCGCAATTCCTGGCGAACACGGAGGGCAGCGCGATTCGCCGCATCGGGCACATCGCCTGGTTGAGAAATATAGCTGTCGCGCTCGGCAATGCGCCGACCTCCGATGAGATCGTCGCGGCGCTGTTAGCACGCCGCGGACATGAATCAGCGCTGGTTCGCGAACACGTGGAATGGGCGCTCACACAGCATGCACCCGCCTCGCAAACTTCTATCAGCGCGCAGGCGTCGCCGTGACATTGTCTATGAGACGCGCACGCCCCATGCGGGCCGCTGTGAGAATCACCACGTCACCGGCGAGAACGGGCGGGCCGAGCGTCGCGGCGTCGCGAACAGAAAAATAATCTGGCGTGAAGCCTGCTTTCTGCAAGGCTTCGAACCCCGCACGCTCCACCACTTCAAAGTTGCTCTCGCCACTTTCAATGGCGCGGCGGGCCCGATCGAGTTCTTCATGAATGCGCGGCGCCGAAGCTCGCTGCGCCGGCGTGAGATAGCGATTGCGCGAACTCATCGCGAGCCCGTCGGTCTCGCGCATGGTCGGCACACCGATGATCTCGATGGGCATGCACAGATCGGTCACCGCGCGACGGATGATCATCAACTGCTGATAGTCCTTCTCGCCGAACAGCGCCACATCCGGCTGCACCAGGTTCAGCAGCTTGGTGACGATGGTAGCCACGCCGGTGAAATGTCCCGGACGAAAGGCGCCGCACAGGATGGAATCGAGGTCGGGCACCTGGACGACGGCAGTGGCTCCTTGAGCGCGCGGATACATGTCCGCCACTTCGGGCAGGAACAACAAATCGACTTCGAGCGATTCGAGCAGCGCGCGATCTTCAGTGGGCGTGCGCGGATACGCCGCGAAATCTTCGTTCGGTCCGAACTGCAGCGGATTGACGAAAATACTGACGACCACGCGATCCGCGAAACTGCGCGCCTGCTTCGCCAGGTTGCCATGACCTGCATGCAGGTTCCCCATGGTCGGAACGAAGGCCACGCTTTCGCCGTTGCGGCGCCATTGCCGTACGCGCGAGCGCAACTCGTCTGAATGAACGACTGTTTCCATGACGGGGACGCAAATGCTGGAGGGAATGGAGGACGATGCCGACGCAACGCTTAGAAACAATGCTCGGGCCCCGGATATTCGCGGGATTTGACTGCCTGTCCGTATGCCTTGACCGCTTCGAGGGCGCTGCCGCGTCCTTCCAGGAAATTCTTCGAGAACCTCGGCTTGCGGCCCGCGGTGATATCGAGCACATCATACAGCACGAGGATCTGGCCATCGGTGTCCGGCCCGGCGCCGATGCCGATCACGGGAACATGCAACGCCTTGGTGATCTCAGCGCCCAACGTCGCCGGAATGCATTCGAGCAGCACGACGTCGGCGCCCGCGCCTTCGAGTGCTTTCGCATCGTTCATCATCTGTTCCGCGGCTGCCTCTTCGCGGCCTTGTACGCGAAAACCGCCGACTTTATGCACTGACTGCGGCTTTAGCCCCAGGTGCGCGCACACCGCAATGTCGTGGTTAGCGAGAAATTCGACGATGTCGATCTGGCCTGCCCCGCCTTCGAGCTTGACCATCTTGGCGCCGCCTTCCTGCATCAGGCGCACGGCGTTTTCGAGCGCATGCTCTTTGGATGCGTAAGTCATGAAAGGCATGTCAGCCATCAGGAACGGCCGGTACAGCCCTTTGGCGACGGCGCGACAATGATAGATGACGTCGTTCAGGGTAACGGGCACCGTGGTGTCGTGGCCCTGGATCACCATGCCGAGCGAATCGCCGACCAGCACCAGGTCCATGCCAGCATCGTCGACCAGTGTGGCGAAGCTCGAATCGTAGGCGGTGATGCAGGCGATCTTCTCGCCTTCCGCCTTCATGCGGACCAGCGTCGCCACGTTGACGGGCGGACGCGGCGCGTAGCGCTCTTGCAAGTGCTTGTACATCGGTCGGTCCCCCGGTTGATCCAGCGCTTTTTTCGAAAATACTCGTGGCTCGCGAGCTTCGCACCGCCAGACGGGGCGCCAAGGATGAACGAGGGTCGCCCGAACATCAACCCAAACATCGACTTAACCGCAGATTGTAAAATCACCGCCTCCGGTACCGATTCCCGTGGGGAATCGGCGGTCCGTCGCTTCAAACGTCGGTGCTCTTGAGCGGATTGTAGTAATGACGGCCACGGCGGATGCGGCGCAACTGCTCGAACAGCTGCTCATAGTCGCGGTCGTTGCCGACGAAATCCGCCTGCGCGGCATTCACGATCAGCAACGGCGCGGAATCGTATGCGTGGAAGAACCGCGCGTAAGCCTCCTGCAGCTTCTCGAGATAGGAGCGCTCGATCTGCTGTTCGTACCGGATGCCGCGCCGGGCGATGCGTTCGAGCAGCACGTCGATGGGCGCCTGCAGGTAGATCACGAGATCCGGCACCGGCGCATCGATGGCGAGTTTCGCGTAGATCTGCTCGTACAGCGCGAACTCCTCTTCATCGAGTATCAGGCGCGCGAACAGCCGGTCCTTCTCCAGGAGGTAGTCGGCGACGCGGACACTGTCGAACAAGTCGTGCTGGCGGATATCTTCGAGCTGGCGCGTGCGCTGAAACAGGAAGTGCAGCTGTGTCTGCAACGCCGCCGAACGCGGATTCTTATAGAAGCGCTCGAGGAAAGGATTCTCGTCCGCCTGTTCGAGAATGAGTTCGCTGCCGAAGCTGCGCGCCAGCCGCTTGGCGAGGCTGGTCTTGCCCACACCGATGGGTCCTTCGACCACGATGAGACGATGCGGAGCCGCGGCAATGGATTGTTCGGGCATGCAGTGATCGCGGGAAAGAGTCAGCAATTAGGGCAGCGGCGCAATGCCGTCGGAGCCAACACGCAGCGCGAGGTCGGCCACGCGTCCATGCCCCGGGATCGACAGCTCCGGCGCAATGTCGAGCAAAGGATACAACACGAAGTTGCGCGTGGGCACGCCCGGATGCGGCACTTGCAGGGCGGGCTCCTGGATGGTCTGGTTGCCGAACACGATCAGGTCGAGATCGATGCGGCGCGCACCCCAGCGTTCGTTGGGCGATTGCTTACCCATGGCCTTCTCGATGGATTGCAACCGTTCGAGCAATGCGCTCGGTTCGAGCTGCGTCAACATTCCGGCGACGGCATTGACGAAGTCCGGCTGATCCTGCGGACCCAGCGGTCGCGTGGCGTACAGGCGCGACCGAGCGATCAACCGGCAATCGGCGAGCTTTGCGAGTTCGTCGAAGGCGTGCGCGATCTGCTCGCGCGGCTCGTCGAGATTACTGCCCAGTGCCACATACACAGGGGTCCACAGCACCGGCATCGAACTCAACCCCGAGGGGCACGACGACGACGTCTGCGACGGGCAGGTGCACGCGGAGCACCTTCGGCCGGCTCGGCTGCCTGCTCCGGAGCTTGCGCCATCCGCTGCTGCCGCTCTTCGGCCGGCACGTTCTGAATCTCAGTCCACCATGCAGCCAGTTCCTGCGACACCTCGCCTGCCGCCGCACGCAACAATAAGAGATCGTAGGCGGCACGGAATCGCGGATGATCCAGCAGGCGTAGCGCACGTTTGCCATCGCTGCGCTCGAAACGCGGCTGCAGGGCAATGATGTCGCGCATCGGCAAGGTGAAGCGCTTGGGCACGGCGATGCGCTTCTGCTGACGCAGCGTCACCAGATCGCAGGTGTCGAGCAGATCCGGAATCACCGCTTCTTCCGTATGCGAAGTGCGGTCGTACGCGCGTCGCAAGGCCGGCCACAACAGCACTGCGAAGAGGAAGGTCGGCGTCACGGACTTGTCTGCACGCACGCGCTCGTCTGTGCCTTCCAGCCCGAGGCGCAGCAGGCGCGCTGCTGCGCTATTCGGCGACTCGGCGAGCGCCACCGCTACATCGGGGAGCAGGTGTTCGATCAGGCCGAAATGCGTAAGCAGGTCGAACGCCGCCACTGCACATCCGCTCAGGAACATCTTGTTGATCTCGTCGAACAGGCGCGCAGGCGGCACGCTGTCGAGCATGTGCGCCAGTTTCGGAATGGGCGCGGCGCTGTCCGGATGAATGCTGAAACCGAGCTTCGCCGCGAAGCGCACCGCTCGCAGCATGCGCACCGGGTCTTCGCGATATCGTGTTTCCGGATCGCCAATCAGGCGCAGCACTTTGTCGCGCGCATCGGCGTAACCGCCGACGTAATCCCACACCGAGAAATCCTCGATGTTGTAGTAGAGCGCATTGGCGGTGAAATCACGGCGCCAGACATCTTCCTCGATGCTGCCGTAGAGATTGTCCCGCAGGATCCGGCCGCCTGCGTCGAGCACGCGATGACCCGCTTCGTCGACGCTATTGTCTTCGTCGATGGCGGTGTGCGCGGCACGGAAGGTCGCCACTTCGATGATCTCGTAGCCGAACCGCACGTGCGCGAGGTGGAAACGCCGCCCGATGAGCCGACAGTTACGGAACAGCTGCTTCACCTGGTCGGGATGCGCGTTCGTCGCGATGTCGAAATCCTTAGGCTCCATCGATAGCAGCAGGTCGCGCACGGCGCCGCCCACCAGGAAAGCCTGGTAGCCAGCTTCCTTGAGTCGATAGAGGACCTTGAGCGCGCCTTGTGAGATGTTCGCGCGCGAAATCACGTGTGCATCACGGGTGACGATCAGCGGACCGTTTGCTTCGGCGCCGGGCAGGTCGTGACTGTGGAGTTCGTGACTGATTTGAGTTTTATTGTCGTTCAATAGCGGAGGTCGCTTGAGCCGGGAAGATCGCGACGTATAATAGCGCAGCCGGCCCGTCCGTCGGCCGGCATTATGCTCCCATCGTCTAGAGGCCTAGGACACAGCCCTCTCAAGGCTGGTACAAGGGTTCGAATCCCTTTGGGAGCGCCACTTATCAAGGGCTTAGGATCAGGCCGGTGGCCGCAGATGGCTGGAAACAGCCCCGCAAAGTTATGTTTGGGCACACTTTGGTCACACATTTATCTTTGCTGTGATCCTCGCGAGTCGATCTCTCAACCCTCCTCCACCGCTGACCGGGGGAGGAAGTCAGAGTTAAGAGCTAGAGCTTCAGTACTGCGCTCACATCACGGAAATGCGCGCAGATTGGCGACTCACAGCAGATCTCACGCCATTTGCCTTGTGCATAATGAGCTCCATTCATCCCGGAGCCGTCATGACCCCTGCGGATCGCCGAATCACGGAACTGATCGACAAATGGCTGACGAGCATCGACCTGCACCTGGGTTACTCGGAATTGAGCGACGCGGCGTACGCGAGGGCGCAGCCGTGGGGCAAGCACGATAGGCCCACCCGCTGGGTGCTCGAAGTCGCGCGACAGAAAATCATCGAGCTCAAATCCCAGTGCGAGACTCGCCAGGCCATGGGCGATGAGAGGTTTGCCGAGTCGCTCGAACTGATGGCGTTTCTCGCCAACCTGGTGGGGATTCAGCACATCCAGCGCTTCATACCGCTGGCCGAGCCGGCCCGCGAAGACAAGTCTTCAATCACCGCGACCGTCGAGACGCCTGTCACTCGTCCGGCGCCCGCCCGCGCTCAAACGCCCGGTGATGAGGCGACGCGGGAAATGCCCAAATTGAAAGCTCAGGGCGCTCCAGCGCGCAAAGAGCCACAGAAGCCCGCGAGCGCGCCGGCACCGGCGAAACGAGTCTCGCCCCAGGCCCCAAAAACAGGAAGCGCCGACAACCCCATGGTGGACGTCGCCGTCGTGGACAGTGGGGTCTCGGACATCAAGATAAAAATCATCGCGGACGCGGTGCGCCTGCTGAACTGGGGCAAGCCCTGGCATGAACTCGCCGAGTTGATCGGTCGCATCGCCAACCGCCCGCCGGTTGCGGAGATCAGAAAGATTTTGCGCGCTCATCGCAGTGAAATCGAAACCAAGGCAGCAAAAACTTCCTGACGAAGAAAACTACAATACGCGCACGAGTTGAGTGTCGTGCATCGTATGCAATGAGAAGTCACTGCGGCGTCGGCGCGAACGAGCAATCGAGACAACTTAAAAAAAAGGCCGGGAACCTTGCGATTACCCGGCCAATCAGGGGGATTCGAGCTCTGTCGACGATCCTGAGGGCATCGCGACGTTCAGCAACCTTGCATCGGACAACGCTTGAGCAAGAAGTTCAACTCATCTCGCCAAGCGTCGTTTTGCGACGCCAAATATAGCCGTCCTTGCTTAGCAGCACAACCTGTTTCCGTGACGCATTTGTCAAAAACTGCCGTCTAATACAGCATTTGAACATATCGCAAACGCATGACTGCGCCGGCGGCATGCTTTTGCGTCGCGAAAAATCGAAGCATTGCTTGAGCTTTCGCAAGGCTAGCGACTGCTCATTACATGTGCGTTACCAATCCGTGCGCTGGCGGCGCGCCTCTTGAATTGATAGCCGCATCAGACAAGAATCGCCGCCCTCGACGCTTGGGCGGGACGGCCCAGGCAGTTAGAAAACTTCGCGGGGCACGGGAACGGGATTCGCAGAACCCGAGTGTCGAACCAAATCGATGGCGCGCGGTCCGACGACTGCGCTTGCAGGCGCCGGTCGAACGACCGGATCGCTGCTCGGCCAACTCACTGCAGGGAATGACGCTGGCAAAATGATCGAAATAAAACATCTCACCAAACGCTACGGCGAACTGCTGGCCGTCGATGACATCTCGTTCGATGTCGCGCCGGGCCAGGTGCTCGGATTTCTCGGGCCCAACGGCGCGGGCAAGTCCACCACGATGAAAATGATCACCGGCTTCCTCTCGCCCACTGCCGGTTCGGTGCGAGTGTGCGGGCATGACCTCGAATCTGCGCCGCTCGCAGCGAAGTCGTGCATGGGCTACCTGCCGGAAGGTGCGCCGAGCTACCCGGAGATGACGGTGCGCAGTTTCCTGGAGTTCATCGCCGACATCCGCGGGCTTTCCGCCGATGTGCGCAAGCGCCGTCTCGATGATGTCATCGGCCGGCTGGCGTTGAGCAGCGTGCTCGAACAGGTCATCGAGACATTGTCGAAAGGTTTCAAACGCCGTGTCGGTCTCGCGCAGGCGCTGCTTCACGATCCGCAGGTACTGATTCTCGACGAGCCCACCGACGGACTCGATCCCAACCAGAAGCACGAAGTGCGCTCGCTCATCAACGACATGTCGCGCGACAAGATCATCGTGATCTCCACTCATATCCTCGAAGAGGTCGACGCTGTCTGCAATCGCGCCATCATTATCGCCAGCGGCCGTATCCTCGCGGACGACACGCCGAAGAATCTCGCGGCTCGCGCGCCGTCGGGCCGGCTCGACGATGTGTTCAGAACGATCACCACTGCCGCGACGCCTCGCGCCATTCCAGCTGCGGAGGGCGCTGCCCATGCGTAACACGCTCACCTTGTTTCGCCGTGAATTCTGGAGCTACTTCGCAACGCCGCTGGCGTTCGTCTTCATCGTCATCTTCCTGCTGCTGGCAGGCGCGCTGGCGTTCTACCTGGGCGGCTTCTACGAACGCGGCCAGGCGGATCTCGCGCCGTTCTTCAACTATCACCCGTGGCTGTACTTGTTCCTGATTCCCGCGTTGTCGATGCGACTGTGGGCGGAGGAACGCAAATCGGGAACCATCGAACTGCTGATGACCCTGCCCGTCACGCTATGGCAGGCAGTGATCGGCAAGTACCTCGCTGCCTGGGCATTCGCCGGTGTCGCACTGGTGCTGACGTTCCCGATCTGGATCACCGTCAACTATCTCGGCGATCCGGATAACGGCGCGATCCTGGCTGCCTACATCGGCAGCTTCCTCATGGCCGGCGGCTTTCTCGCCATCGGCTCGTGCATCTCGGCCGCGACCCGTAACCAGGTGATCGCTTTCATTTTCACGGTCGTACTGTGCTTCGGCTTCCTGCTTTCAGGGTTCCCGATGGTGCTCGGCCTGTTCGACGGTTGGGCGCCGCGCGCCATCGTCGATGCCGTGGCATCGCTCTCCTTCCTCACGCATTTCGCCTCGATCTCCAAAGGCGTGATCGATGTGCGCGACCTGCTCTACTTCGGCATCCTGATCGGGGTCTGGCTGCTCGCCACCGCCATCGTGCTTGAAATGAAAAAGGCCGACTGACCATGACCAACAACCAAGCATCCTCCCGCCCGATGGGCAAGACGTTCTCCGGCGCCACCGCACTGGTGGCGCTGGCCGTGCTGTTCATCGGCCTCACCATTCTCATCACGTTCGTGTTTCGCGGCGCGCGCATCGACCTGACCGAAAGCAATCTGTATTCGATCGCGCCAGGCACCAGCCGCATTCTCAAAGGCCTGGACGAGCCGGTGAATCTCTATTTCTTCTTCTCGCAGGAAGCGAGCGGCCAGTCTCCACCGCTACGTGCTTACGCACAGCGCGTGCGTGAACTGCTGGAAGAAATGGCGCAGCGTTCAGGCGGCAAGCTGCGCCTGAGCATCGTCGATCCGCAGCCGTTTTCGGAAGACGAAGATCGCGCCACCGAGTTCGGATTGCAGGCGGTACCGCTCGGCGGACGCGGAGAGAACCTGTACTTCGGACTCGCCGGCACCAACTCCACCGACGGCCGCGAAGTCATCGGCTTCTTCCAGCCGGACAAGGAAGAGTTTCTCGAATACGACGTCGCCAGCCTGATCTACAAGCTCGGCCACACCAAGCGCCCCACCGTCGGCCTGATGTCGAGCCTGCCCGTCGATGCATCGTTCGACCAGCAGACCGGCCGCATGCAGGAAGGTTGGGCGAGCATCAGCCAGCTGCGCGAACTGCTGAACGTGCAAACAGTGGCGCCGGATATCCAGGCCGTGCCCGAAGGCATCGACGTGCTGATGCTGATTCATCCGCGTGAACTGTCGCCTCCGACGCAATTCGCCATCGACCAGTTCGTCATGCGCGGCGGCAAGCTGCTGGCGTTCATCGATCCGCAATCCGAGAACGATCCGATGGCCGCACAGATGGCGCAGCAGATGGGCGGCGCCATGCCACCTCGCTCGTCGAGTCTCGGCGTGCTGCTCGACGCCTGGGGCGTGACGTACGACTCCACCAAGATTCTCGGCGACCGCGAACTGGGACTGACCGTTTCGATGCGCCAGGGCGAACCGCCGTCGCAGCACATCGCCATCGTCGGCTTCAACCACGACAGCATGGATCGCAAGGACGTGGTGACCGCGACCTTGGATTCGATCAACGTAATGACGGCCGGCGCGCTGGGGAAGAAGCCGGACTCCAAGATCACTCTCGAACCGTTGATCCAGTCGAGCGCGCAGTCGGAATTGCTGCCAGCAGCGAAGCTCGCGTTCCTCGCCGACAGTCAGTCCCTGCTCGATGGCTTCAAGGCCACCGGCGAGCGCTACATCGTTGCCGCACGCCTGCACGGCAAGCTGCCCTCTGCTTTCCCGAACGGAGCGCCGACAGCTGCGGCGCCTTCGCCGGCTGCGCCTCCGGCCGCCGCACTGAAGGAATCGAAAGGCGACGCCAACGTGATCATCGTCGCCGACACCGACATCCTCGCCGACCCGCTGTGGATCCGTACCCAGAACGTGTTCGGCCAGCGTCTCGCCACCGCGTGGGCGAACAACGGCGACTTCGTCTCCAACGCAGTCGACAACCTCGCGGGCAGCAGCGATCTCATCAGCATCCGCGGTCGCCAGAGCTTCTTCCGTCCGTTCACCCGCGTCGAAGAACTGCGCCGTACCGCCGACGACCAGTTGCGCGCCAAGGAAAAGGAACTCGATGCCCAGCTCAAGGAAACGGAAAGCAAACTGTCCGGGCTGGAAGCAGGCCGCGGCGCCAAGAGTTCGATGACACTGTCGCCCGAGCAGGAAGCGGAACTCACGCGCTTCCAGCACGAGCGTGGGCGCATCCGCAAGGAGCTGCGCGATGTCCGTCGCAGTCTCGATATCGAGATCGAACGGCTCGGCACTCGTCTCAAGGCCCTCAACATCGCGCTGATCCCGGTGCTGCTGGCCATCGGCGCGATCGCTCTCGCCATCACTCGCCGGCGCAAGCTGCGCGCGGGTCGTGCGGCAGCCCATACCGGTTGAGGACTACTTCATGACACAACGTCGACCCCTGATCCTGGCCGCGCTCGCGATCGTCGTCATTGCCATCGCGCTGCTGCTTTCGCGGCCACACGCCCCATCTGCGAGCGCCGATCGCGACCGCCTGCTGTATCCGGAACTCAAAGCAAAATTGGACAGCGTCAACACGGTGCGCGTCGTGAAAGGCGGCGAGTCCCAGATCGTCGCCGTCGAACGCAAGGGCGCCGACTGGCTGGTCTCCGACCGCGCCGGCTATCCCGCGGATGCCACGAAGATCCGCAAATTCCTGATCGCCGCGGCGGATGCGAAGCTGGTCGAGGAGAAGACCTCCAATCCCGCGAACTACGCAGCCATCGGCGTAGAGGATGTCAGTGCCGCCGCTGCGACGGGACATCGAGTCGAGATCGGCGGCGGTGGCGCACCGATCAGCCTCATCGTCGGCAAGCAGGCCGGCCGCAGTTCGCAGTACGTGCGTCGCGCGGCGGACAAGCAGAGCTGGCAGATCAGCGACAGCCTCGAAGTACCGACCACTGCCGATGTCTGGCTGCGCAAGGACATCATCGATGTCTTCGCCGACCGCATCCAGTCCGCCACCGTCACCATCGGCGGCGGTAAGCCTTGGTCTGCCGTGAAGGCGACGCGTACAGACAGCGACTTCACCGTGGATGGGTTGCCCAAGGGCAAGGAATTGAGTTCACCCGCGGCAGCGAACAGCATCGGTTCCGCCCTCGCCTCGCTGACTCTTGCGGACGTCCGCAAAGCCAGCGAACTGCAGGCGCAGAAGCCGGCGGCTCACACGACTTTCAAATCGTTCGATGGATTGGTCGTCGAAGTGGACGGCTGGGCGCAGGACGGCAAGCACTACATCGCGCTGACGACGACGTACGACGAAGCTCTCGCACAGCGTTTCAAGGCGCCTCCTGCGGAGCCCGCGAAGACGCCGGGTGCGGATGGCAAGCCCGCAGCGCCGGTCGCGGCAGCAGCGCCCGAACGCAACGTCGCCGAAGAAGTCAAAGCGCAGAACGCCCTGTTCGCCGGTTGGGCGTACGAGATTCCCGACTACAAGTACGAAGCGATCTTCAAGCCAGTCGATGAACTGCTGAAGAAGTAGCCGTCAGCGGCGCTTCTTCGGCAATACCACCACTCGCGTATGAGTCACGCGATCGTGCCATGCCAGCCGATCGCGATCGACCAGGATCCAGAAAACCCCGAGCGCGAACACGCCCCACGACAGGCACGCTGCGGCCAGTCGCTTGAGGGCGTCGCTCCAACTCAGTAACGACCCGGAATCCCGCTCGACCCGCAGCCGCCAGGCCAGCATGCCCAGCGTCTGCCCGTTGCGAGTCCAGAAGAAGCCAAAGAAACCTAAGATGACGGCCAGCAGCAGTACACGGTAGGCATATCCCCACCAGCCAAACTCGGTCACCGTAACGCCCTCGCCGCCGGTGAGAGGCAGGAGCAGCGCTGTAACCGCCGCGCAAAGCGCGATCACCAGCAAGCTGTCGTACAGCACGGCGCCGAACCGACGCAAGACACCCGCATGAACGATTGGCGGTTCGCTCGCGACGTCAGCGCACACGCGACACCGCAACGGACGTGATCACCGCGAGCAGGACTGTCGGCGTCCATGCGACGAGGAACGGCGACATGTCGAACACCTCGCCACCGCTCTCCATCATCTTGGCGAGAAGGAAGAACGCGACGCCCATCATGATACCGACGACAGTGCGCGCGCCGGTGCCCGTCGATCGCATCGGGCCGAAAGCGAATGGAACGGCCAACACCACGATGATTGCGACGGCGACGGTGCGGGCGATTCGCGCCCAGAAAGCTGTTTCGTAGGAGCGCGCGTCCTGCGAATTCTCGCGCAGATGACCGATGTAACTGGACAGGCCGCTGACCGACAACGCATCCGGCTCGATGGTCGCAAGCCCCAGGAATTCGGGCGACAACCGCGTCGCCAGCGACACCGCCGCCTGTGTCGTGGGAATCACCCGGTCCTCTTCTATCTTCGACTCGCGATAGTTGGACAGCATCCAGGTGTTGTCGCTTTCGATCTTCGCACTGGCAGCGCGTCCGATGCTGAGCAGGCGCCGCTGCTGATTGAACTTGAACACGTAGACGCCGCCATAGGTGTTGCCGGCGTTCTGCTTCTGCACCGAGACGACGGTGTCGCCATCCTTGGCCCACGCGCCGCGATTGGCCGAAACACTGTAATCCTGGAACTTGGCAAACGTCTTCAGCTGCTTGCCATATTGAGTCATCGGTGGCGCCACGTACTCGCCCAGCACCCAGGTACTCACCATCAGCACCAGGCCGGCGCTGAAAACCCACATGCCGATGCGTGCAGTGGACACACCCGCGGCGCGAATCACGATCAATTCCATGGAACGCGCCAGGTTACCTAGCGACAGCAGCGCACCGATAAGCGCCGCGATGGGCAACATGTCGAATGCGTACTGCGGCAGGCTCAGCGCGACGAACAGGAAAGCATCGCCGGTGGTGTAGGTGCCGACGCCGATGTCGTTCTGCTGATCGATGAACAGGTACAGGCTGCTGAGCGTCAGCAGCACGAGCAACACCATCACGGTGTGCCCGAGAATGGATTTCATCAGGTAGCGGGAAAGTACCGACATGATCGTTATACCGCCACGCGTACGAGTTGTGGCCGGCCCGGCGGACTTTGCCGCCACAGCATCCAGACAGCCGCCGCCAGCGCGATGCCGTGCACCCACCACAGGCCGACATAACTGGGCACGGCGGACGTTTCGATCCAGGTCTTGCCCGACACCAGCAGTCGCGAATAGAGAAAGTACACGAGGATGGCGACGCCGATCTTTCCGAAGCGCCCCTGCCTGGGCTTCAAGCGGGACAGCGGCACCGCCAGCAGCATCAGCACCAGAACGCTGACCGGAGTGGAAATGCGCCACTGCATCTCCGCGATGTCTTCGCGCTTGGACGAACTCAGCAACACGGAGGTGGGCTTCATCTGCGCCTTGGTGGTCGCATTGTTGACCGCACCCAGCTGGATCGGAATGCCGCCCTCGCTGAAGCGGATGATGCGGAATTCGCCCTCGCCCGGCACACCTTCGTAGCGATAGCCGTCGTACAGAACGAAGGTCTGGTCGGCCTGGCCCGCGCCCCGCTGCTCTGCGCGGCTCGCTACCCACACTTCGAGCCGACTGCCCACATCGGAACGCGGAGTCACCGGGGATTTCGCGTCCGGCGCGGGAGCACCAGGAGGGACTGCAGCGGCCTCATCCGCGGCCGGCTTGTCCGTCGGTTCGCCACGATCCACGAACACGTTCACGTTGTGCAGGACGCCGTTCGAATCGACGCTCTCGGCGTAGAACACGACGTTGCCGCCGCCGAAGGTCCGGAACCGCCCGGGTTCGAGTGCGCCGAACTGCGCTTCACGCAATGCCTCGCTCCGGATCGCCTGCGCTCCCGAACTCGCGGCGGGAATGGCAAAGAACGAAAGCCACACCAGCAAGGCCATGATGATGGCGCCGAGCGCGGCAATGGGACGGAACAGGCCAGTTGGACCGACGCCGCATGCCTGCAGCGCCGCCATCTCGCTTTCGTGATAGAGCCGGCCCAGGGACAGCACGATGGCGAGGAAAAAACCGATGGGCACGATCACGCTCAGGTACGCCGCCGACGTCAGCGTGATCAGCATGAACACGACAGAACGCGGAAACTCGTTGGCCGCGGCCTGCGACAGGACGCGCGCCAGCTGATTCGACACCAGGATCACCAGCAGCACGCCGGTGACGCCCACCCAGCTCAGTGCGACTTCTTTGAAAATGTAGCGGTCCAGCGTGCGCAGACGAACTTCCTCAGGAAAATGCGGACTCGCCGCTCAAGGCCACGAAGGTGCGCGCCTATGGACTGCGCCGGTTGGAGTAGACTACCAAGATTGCAAATCGAGAGGCTCATTCATGGAATTTTTCGTCACCAGCGCGACCCCTGCACGTCAGCGCACCGATTGCGCCATCGTCGGTATTTTCGACAAGGGTGAATTGTCGGCGGCGGCGTTGGACATCGATGCCCGAATCGGCGGGAGCATCGCACGTCTGGTGAAGCGCGGCGACATTCGTGGCAAAGCAGGCGACCTGCTGTTGCTGGCCGATGTCAGCGGCGCGGCCTGCGAACGAGTCGTCCTGGTGGGGCTCGGCAGCCGCACTAGTTTCCGGCGCAAGCAATATCGCAAAGCCCTGGCTGCAGCGCTGACTGCCGTAGCGCGAACCAGTGCCCGCGATGTCGTCAGTTACCTGTCATTGGATGCGGTACCGGATGCGGACAGCTATGCGCTGGCACGCACAGCGGCGGAAGTGGCCGGAAATATTGAATACCGGATACCTGACCAGAAGACCAGCAACAAGCGACCCAAGTCCACGCTGACGCGCTTCGGCTTCGGCGCTGCAAATCGCACGGATCGGGCCAATGCAGAGCGCGGTCTCGAACATGGCCGCGGCATCGTGATCGGCATGGGACTGATGCGCGACCTCGCGAATCTCGCGCCCAATGTCTGTACTCCCACGTATCTCGCCGGCGCGGCCAAGACGCTCGCGCGCGAGCATCGCTCGATTCGCACCACGGTGCTGGGCGAAGACGAATGCCGCCGTTTGAAAATGGGCTCGTTCCTGTCGGTGACCGCCGGCACTGTCGAACCCGCCAAACTGATCGTGATGGAATATCGTGGCGGCGGGCGGACCGATGCTCCCATCGTGCTCGTCGGCAAAGGCGTCACCTTCGACACCGGCGGCATTTCGCTGAAGCCCCCACCGGCCATGGACGAAATGAAATTCGACATGAGCGGCGCGGCCAGCGTGTTCGGCGCGCTCAAGGCAGTGGCCGAGTTGGAGCTGCCCATCAATGTAGTCGGCGTCATCCCCGCGTGCGAAAACATGCCCGACGCCAAGGCCACCAAGCCGGGCGACATCGTCAAGAGCATGTCGGGCCAGACCATCGAAGTGCTGAACACGGACGCCGAAGGCCGCCTGATCCTTTGCGATGCGATTACCTATTCGCGCCGCTTCAAGCCCGCTGTGGTCATCGATATCGCGACGCTCACCGGCGCTTGCGTAGTTGCGCTCGGCAATCATTTGTCCGGGCTGTTCAGCAACGATGAAGCGCTGTCGGAAGCACTTGAGCAGGCCGGCAAGCGCGCCGACGATCGTGCTTGGCGCATGCCTATCGGCGAGGAATACGCGGAAGGACTCAAGAGCAACTTCGCCGATTTCGCCAACGTCGCCGGCCGCGAAGGTGGCGCGATTACCGCTGCGTGCTTCCTTGCGAAGTTCACTGATGGACTGCGTTGGGCCCACCTCGACATCGCAGGTACTGCCTACGTCGGCGGTTCGCAGAAGTCGAGCACCGGTCGGCCCGTGCCGCTACTGGTCGATTACCTGCTCAACCAATAAGTCTCGCGCGAACAGGAAGTCGCGATCTTGAGCCGGGTAGATTTCTACGTACTGTCGGAAAGCAGTCCGGATGCGCGGCTGCGCTACGCGTGCCGCCTGGCAGAGAAGGCGTTCGAGCAAGGCATGCGCATCTATGTGCAAACGCCTTCGCTGGCGGAGGCGCAGCGCCTGGATGACCTGCTGTGGACTTTCAACGAGCGCAGCTTCCTGCCGCATGAAGTGCTGAATGGCAATCCTCCATCGCATGCGAAGGTGATGATCCTGCTCGGCGAAGCCGAAGCGCCGCCCACGCATCGCGGGTTGCTGATCAATCTCACCAACGTGCTACCTGCTGCACTCGAAAGTTACGAGCGCATCGCGGAGATCGTCGATGTGGATGTGGAGCGCAAGAGGCTGTCGCGCGAGCGGTGGAAGGTGTATCGGGAGCGTGGGTGCGAGATGGAGTCGCACAATATTTAGGCAGACGCGTTTTGCTTCGCCAACTCACTTCATCCAGTAATACACCGCCAACGCGAAGCCCACCGTGACCACCAGCCAGCGCATCGCCGCCGGTGGAATCTTGCCTGCGAGCTTCCCTCCGACGACACCACCGAGCAACGCGCCGACAGCCATCACCGCGGCCAGCAGCCACAGCACCTGGCCCGAGAACAGGAAGAACACCGCCGCCGCGATGTTGATGCTGAATGCCAGCACCTGCTTCAGAGCATTCAATCGCGTGAATGAATCTTCGACCGTCACGCCGACCACCGCCAGCACGAGAATGCTCATACCGGCGCTGAAGAAGCCGCCGTAGACAGCAGCAGCGGTAACCGGCAGCGCGGCAGTCAAAGGCGAATGCCGAGGCCCCTCGGCATTCGCCAGTCGACGCAGGACAAAGGCTCGCACGCGCTCCTGAAGTGCCAGCAACACCGAAGCCAGCATCAACATGTACGGCACCAGCGCCTGGAAAGTCCGCTCATGCGTGCGCAACAGGATCACGCCACCGAGCAATCCACCGATCACCGCCGCCGGGATACACCAGCGCAACCGCGCTTGCTGTCCACGCAGGTGAGTTGCCTGGGCCAAAGTGGCGCCGAAATAACCGGGGCACAGCGCCACCGCGTTGGTGACATTGGCCGCGATGGGCGGCACTCCCATGGCCAGCAAGGCCGGAAAGCTGATCAGCGTGCCTCCGCCCGCGAGCGCGTTGACGATGCCCGCGCCGGCAGCGGCAAGACCGGCGAGCGCGAATTCAGTGGGACTCATGGCAGAAATCATCCGTCGGCAAGCAAAGACGTCAAGCGATTGACTGTGAGCAGTGTAGCCGCCAATTCGCCGCTATAATCGCCGCCCTTGCTCACCGCGCCGTCTCCCGCCTGCATCATGGACAAGTCTTACAACCCCCGCGACATCGAACAGCGCCTGTACGAGCGCTGGGAAAACAACGGGTGGTTCGCACCGGCCGGCACCGGCCAGCCCTATTGCATCATGATCCCGCCGCCGAATGTCACCGGCACCCTGCACATGGGACATGCCTTTCAGCACACGCTGATGGATGCGCTCACGCGCCTGCATCGCATGCAGGGCGACAACACGTTATGGCAGCAAGGAACCGATCACGCCGGCATCGCCACGCAGATGGTGGTCGAACGCCAGCTCAACGCGGCCAACACCACGAGGCACGATTTGGGTCGCGAGGCCTTCATCGCCCGCGTCTGGGAATGGAAGGCGCAATCCGGCGATACCATCTCGCGACAGGAGCGGCGGCTGGGCAATTCGGTCGACTGGTCGCGCGAGCGGTTCACGATGGACCCGGCGCTCTCGGAAGCCGTCACCGAAGTGTTCGTGCGGCTGCATGAAGAAGGGCTGATCTATCGCGGCAAGCGGCTGGTGAACTGGGATCCAGTACTGCACACCGCATTGTCTGACCTGGAAGTCGTGCCCGAAGACGCCAAGGGGCATCTCTGGTATTTGCGTTATCCGCTCGAGGATGGCTCCGGCCAGCTCATCGTCGCGACCACTCGCCCGGAAACCATGTTGGGCGACACCGCGGTCGCCGTGCATCCGGAAGACGAGCGCTACCGGCAGTTCGTCGGCAAGCAGATCCGCCTGCCGCTCACCGGTCGCTTGATTCCTGTCGTCGCCGACGCCGCAGTGGATCCCCAGTTCGGCACCGGCTGCGTGAAGATCACGCCGGGCCACGACTTCAACGACTACGAGATGGGCAAGCGTCACCAGCTGCCGCTCATCAATATTTTCGACGCCGATGCGGCGCTGACCGATGACGTGCCCGAGCCGTATCGGAAGCTCGATAGGTTCGTCGCGCGCAAGCGCATCGTTGCCGACATGGAAGCGCTCGACCTGGTGGAGAAGATCGAGCCGCACGCGCTCAAAGTGCCGCGCGGCGATCGCAGCGGCGCCGTTCTCGAACCCTGGCTCACCGACCAGTGGTACGTCAGCATCGCACCGCTCGCCGCTCCCGCCATCAAGGCGGTCGAAGACGGCAGCATCCGTTTCGTGCCGGAAACCTGGGCGAAAAACTATTTCTCCTGGATGCACAACATCCAGGACTGGTGCATCAGTCGCCAGCTCTGGTGGGGCCACCAGATTCCGGCGTGGTACGACGCCGACGGCAACATCTTCGTCGCGCACGACGAGGAAGCTGCACAGGCAAAGGCTCGCGCGAAGTTGGGCCGCGACGTCACGCTCACCCGCGATGAAGACGTGCTCGACACTTGGTTCTCATCGGCGCTATGGCCTTTCTCCACGCTCGGCTGGCCGCAGCAGACGCCGGAACTGCAGACCTTCTATCCCACCAGCGTACTGGTCACCGGCTTCGACATCATTTTCTTCTGGGTGGCGCGGATGATCATGATGGGCCTGAA
Organism: Steroidobacteraceae bacterium; assembly: GCA_040509875.1. Classification (GTDB taxonomy): domain Bacteria; phylum Pseudomonadota; class Gammaproteobacteria; order Steroidobacterales; family Steroidobacteraceae; genus Steroidobacter. Next base: position 19,210 of record JBEVKB010000074.1, read on the forward strand.
GTTCACCGGCCAGGTGCCGTTTCGCGAGGTCTACATCACCGGCCTGATCCGTGACGAGAACGGCGACAAGATGTCCAAGTCCAAGGGCAACATCATCGATCCGCTCGACCTGATCGACGGCATCGACCTGGAAGCGCTGGTAGTGAAGCGCACCAGCGGCCTGATGAAACCCAAAGATGCGGCGCGCATCGAGAAGGACACGCGCAAACAGTTTCCCGAAGGCATCGCTGCTTACGGAACGGACGCGCTGCGCTTCACGTTCGCGGCGCTGGCGACCATGGGACGCGACATCCGTTTCGATCTCGGCCGCATCGATGGCTACCGCAATTTCGCCAACAAGCTTTGGAACGCCGCGCGCTTCGTGCTGATGAACACCGAAACGCACGATGTCACGAGCGGCGATGTGCAGTACTCCGTGGCCGACCGCTGGATCCGCTCGCGCCTGGGTGCGACGATTGAAGAGACCCGGCGCCGCCTGGAAGATTACCGCTTCGATCTTGCCGCGCAGTCGCTCTATGAATTCGCATGGTACGAGTACTGCGACTGGTACCTGGAATTCTCGAAGCCGGTATTGCAATCGGAAACTGTTGCCGATGCTCTAAAGCGCGGTACGCGCCAGACGTTGCTCGCGGTTCTCGAAGCCTATCTGCGACTGCTGCATCCGCTGATGCCGTTCCTCACCGAGGAAATCTGGCAGGCTGTGGCGCCGCTCACGTCGGTCGAAGTGAAGCGCGTCCCGCCGGATGCCGAAGCAACCATCATGTTGCAGCCGTATCCGCACGCGCACGAATTCGCACGCGATGAAGCAGCAGAAAAAGCGGTTGCGCCGCTCAAGGCGTTGATTCTCGCGACCCGCCAAATCCGCGGCCAGCTCGATGTGCCACGCTCGCGCCAGATGCCTATCTTCGTGACCACGCCGGGTGACCAGGAATGGGATGTCATCGTCGCGAACGGCGACCTCATCCGCTTCGTCGCCAACATCACCGACATTACGCAGCTGACCGCGTCCAGCCACATGCCGGCAACGGCCATGCAGCTCATCGATGGCTATGCAGTGCATGCGCCTTTGTCGAGTCTCATCGACGATCCCGACGCGGAACTCTCGCGGCTGGCGAAACGCAAAGCGAAGACGCGCGCCGAACTCGCGAAATGCGAAGCGAAGCTGGGTAACCAGAACTTCGTCGCCAACGCGCCGGCCGAAGTCGTCGCACAGGAACGCGCCCGCATTGCCGATTTCAACAAGGAAATCGTGCAGATCGAAGAGCAGGAATCGCGCGTGTCGGAATTGAAGAAATAAGCGAGGGTTCATGGATCCAGTGCCCACACTGATCACGCAGGCCGATCCCGTCGAGCTGATCAACGCGACGGTCACGCAACTGAACCGGATCATCCTGGGCAAGGAACACCAGCTGCGCCTGTGCGTCGCGTGCCTGTTAGCGCGCGGCCATCTCCTCATCGAAGATATTCCAGGTGTGGGCAAAACCACCCTCGCCCATGCGCTCGCCGAAACGTTGGGGCTGTCGTACCAGCGCATCCAGTTCACCAGCGACCTGCTGCCCGCCGACATCATCGGCATCTCGATCTTCGAGCGCGAGACCGGCGAATTCAGGTTTCACAAGGGACCGGTGTTCTCGCAGCTGGTGCTGGCCGACGAGGTGAATCGCGCGACGCCGAAAGCTCAGAGCGCGTTGCTCGAAGCAATGGAAGAGCACCAGGTCACAGCGGACGGCAACACGTATGCACTGGCGGCGCCGTTCTTCGTCATCGCCACCCAGAATCCCGTGTACCAGATCGGCACCTATCCGCTGCCGGAATCGCAACTCGATCGCTTCCTGATGCGCATCGAGCTGGGTTATCCGGATGCCGTGCTCGAACGCCAGTTGCTCAGGGGCAAGGATCGCCGCGACCTTCTCGCGACGCTCTCGCCCACCCTGTCACCGCAGCAGTTGCTATTGATGCAGACCATGGTGCCCGGCGTACACGTCTCGGATGCATTGCTCGACTACGTGCAGGACATCGTGCGCTACACACGCGAAGTGCCGTTGTACGAAGCGGGCATGTCGCCACGCGCGGCGATTGCATTGCTGCGTGCCGCACAAGCATGGGCAATGATTCACGATCACGCGGGTGTCATGCCGGAAGATGTGCAGGCAGTGTTACCAGCAGTGGTGGGCCATCGCCTCAAGCCTCGTGGCGATTCGCCCGCACGCACCGCTACCGAAGTCGGGCTCGCCGTACTCAACGCAGTGCCTGTGCCTTGATCCGCACCAGCAGCGGCTGATGCCTATCTCCACATGATGGCCTCGCTGATGGATCGCCTGCGACGACGTCTCCGCGCCTGGGCGCGCCGGGGACATGGCATCGCCAGCGATCCCATCATCCTGTCCGGACGACGCATCTACATCCTGCCAACGCGTCTCGGCGCAGCGTTCGGCGTGATGCTGTTCGCCATGTTTGTCGGTGCGATGAACTATGCGAACAACCTGGCGCTGGCGCTGACGTTCACGCTCGCATCGCTGGGCCTGACGGCAATGCATTACTGCCAGCGCAATCTGGCCGGAGTGAAATTTTCCTCGGCGGGCAGCGAGCCGGTCTTCGCCGGCCAACAAGCTAAATTTCGCATCGCCGTCGAGAATCCCTCCACCGTGCCGCGCCTCGACATCGCCATCAAGAACGATCATTCGAGCGCGCCGCCCGTTCGGGTGGATGCAAATGGACGCGCCGTATTGGAGATCAGCGTGCCGGCCACGCGGCGCGGGCGCGTCGTGCTGGAATTTTTTCAGCCCACCACCGTTCATCCTTTCGGCCTGTTCCGCGCGTGGGCCTATCTGCACATGCCGCTACATTGCATCGTCTATCCGCGACCGAGCGAGCGCGCCATGGCGCCTCCGCCATTAGAGACGGACACTGGCGGCGCGCAGAATTCGGTGAAAGGTGACGAGGATTTCGCCGGTCTGCGCGGCTTCAATCCCGGCGATCCGCCGAGCAGGATCGCGTGGAAAGCCTATGCGCGCGGCCAGGGATTGCACGTGAAGGTGTACGCCGGCACTGCCGTGAAGTCGCATCAGTTCGACTGGGATGCGCTTACCGGTCTCGGTGTCGAGGCGCGACTGTCGCAGATGTGCCGATGGATTGAAGATGCGTATGCCGCGGGTCGCGCGTTCGGCCTGCGATTGCCGGGCCTCGATGTTCCACCGAACGTGGGACCTGCTCATCGCCAGCGTTGTCTCACCGCGCTCGCACTCTTCGATGGGGCTGGCGAATGAGCGCTGTGCCAGTCACCACCAGGACGAGACACAGTCCACTGCACCTGTCGCGCTTCGCGTTGCATCTGTTGTGGGTCACCGGTGGCTTTCTGCTCGCAGTGCTGCCGCATCTGTCGGCGCTGCAATGGTGGGTCGCGCTGCTCGCGGCCGTAGCTGCAAGCTGGCGTCTCGTCACCGAGATTCGCCAGTGGCCGTTTCCGCACCGGGCGCTGCGCGTACTCATCGCCCTCATCGCCATGGCGGCAGTGTTCGCCACCTACCGCACTCTCAACGGCCTCGAGGCGGGTACCGCGTTTCTCGTGCTCATGGGCGGCATGAAGCTGCTCGAAACCAAGACACCGCGCGATCTCACCATCACCTTGTTCGTGAGCTACTTCCTGCTGTTCGCGGGATTCCTGTACGACCAGAACCTGCTGCGCCTGCCATACATGCTGGTGACAGCTTGGTTGCTCACAGCGACGATGATGCTGGTCCACCAGGCTTCGCCCATGTCCATCGCCGAGGCGCTGGCGAAGACGGCAAAGATGCTGATACAGGCGCTGCCCATTGCCGTCTTGATGTTCCTGTTCTTTCCCCGGCTGCCAGGGCACTTCTGGGCTTTGCCGGACACCTCTAAAGCCTCCACCGGTCTCAGCGATGAAATGTCGCCGGGCGATGTGTCCGAGCTGAGCGTATCTGGAGCACTCGCATTTCGCGTCAAGTTCGATGGCAGTGTCCTGCCCCCGCCTCGCGAACGCTATTGGCGAGGGCCGGTGCTGCATGATTTCGACGGGCGAACCTGGAGGCGCGCGCGCTATGGCTACGTGCAGCGGCCTCTGGTCGCGACGGGCGATACCTATAGTTATCGCTTGGTCATCGAACCGAACCAGCGCAACTGGGTCTTCGCTCTCGATGCGGTGACAGGATGGCCTCGCGGCACCGAACGGACCTCGGACTATCAACTGGTTTCCCCCGGTCCCGGGATTACGCGCGCCACGTCATTCGCGCTCGAATCGAGCACTGCCTTCCGTACCGAAGGCCCGCTGCCGAAGTCGATGGAGGTTGCGGACCTGCGACTGCCACAACGGCGTAATCCCCGCTCCATCGCGCTCGCGAAGTCGGTGCGCGAAAGTGTAGGCAGCGATGGCGAATTCATCACCGCGGTGCTGACGAAATTTCGCAACGAGGAATATTTCTACACACTCGAACCGCCACGCCTGGAAGCGGATTCGGTGGACGACTTCCTGTTCAATACGCGGCGTGGCTTCTGCGAGCATTTCGCGTCGGCATTCGTCGTGCTGGCGCGAGCGGCCGGAATTCCGGCGCGCGTCGTCACCGGCTACCAGGGCGGTGAATTCAATCCCATGAACGACTACCTGATCGTGCGCCAGTCGGATGCGCACGCTTGGGCCGAAGTGTGGCTCGGCGAACAGGGGTGGGTCCGAGTCGATCCCACCGCCGCCGTCGCGCCGGATCGCGTCGAGCACGGAATCGACTCCGCTATCAGCGATAACGAATTCGTGCCGGGAAGATTCTTCGTACGCACCAATGCACTGCTTCAACTGCGGCGTGCTTGGGATGCCGTGAATACGTTCTGGATTGACAATGTCGTGGAGTTCGGCAACGACCAGCAACGCTCGCTGCTGCAATGGCTGGGCTTGCACGACCCCGACTGGCAGGACCTCGGCATCGCGCTGCTGATCAGCTTCGTCGCGTTCTTCGTCGCCATCTCGGCATGGCTCGCGTGGCAATTCCGTCCGCGTGCGCGCGATCCGGTGGTGCGCGTCTACGATGCGCTATGCAAGCAACTCGCTCGCGGCGGCATGATCAGGGAACCTCACGAAGGGCCCAACGACTACCTGCTTCGGGTCGTCGCGCAGCGTCCGGAACTGGCGGGACAGATCGATGAAATCCGCAGCCTGTATGTCGGGCTGCGTTACGGACGCGCGCTACTGGGCTCGCAGCTTGCTTCGCAATTGAGCCGGTTCAAGTTCCTTGTGAACCAGCTGCGAGTCTGAATCCTTCGGTTCAGGCCAACGGCGCAACGGGCCGGTGACGTGCAGCGAACACCAGCATGATTGCGCCGCCCACGAACAGAACGACCAGCGAAACGATGGATGTACGCGTGTCGCCGGTGAGCAAGGCAGTGGTTCCCATGAGCATGGGGCCGAGCACGGCGGCGAACTTGCCCATCATGTTGTAGAACCCGTAGAACTCGCCGGCGCGATCCACGGGAATCAGGCGACTGTAGTACGAGCGGCTCATGCTCTGGATAGCGCCCTGCACGCAGCCGATCGCCACCGCCATCACGTAGAACTCCGATATCTGCGTCATGAACACGGCGTAGATGGTGACGCCGCAGTAGACGACGATGGCGATGAAAATGCCGAGGAGCGGGCTGATGCGATCGCCGAGATAACCGAACAGCAGCGTCGCCGGCAGCCCGACGTATTGGATCACCAGGATGCCCATGATCAGGCTGTCCGCCGGAAACTTGAGCGCGAGACCGTAATCCACGGCCATTTTCATGATGGTGTTCACGCCATCGATGTACATCCAGTACGCGAGCAGGAACAGTATCGCCGCACGGTATTTGCGCAGTTCATGAAACGTGCTGAGCAATTCTGCGAAGCCGGCGCGTGCCGCAGTCCCCAGTCCAATGGACGACGCAGGAGCGGTGCTCTTACGCCAGAGCAACGGAATCGCGAACACTGCCCACCAGACCGCGACCGTGACGAAAGATGCACGGATTGCATCTGCCGGGCTCGCGAGACCGAACAGCGCCGGTTTCGCATACATCACGACATTGATGGTCAGCAGCACGCCGCCGCCCAGGTAGCCGAGCGCATAACCGAAACCGGAGACCGAATCGGTGCGTCCCGGCGGCGCCACTTGCACCAGCATCGAATCGTAGAAAATCAGCCCGCCCCAGAAACCGAGCGAGGCAATGCCGAACAACACGGCGGCGAACGACCAGCTGGTCGGCCCGACGAATGCCAGCGCGGCCGTCGGCACCACCCCGATGATCGTGAACAACAGTAGGAAGCGGGTGTGCGACCCGGCCTTGTCCGCGAGCGCGCCAAGCCACGGCGCCATGACGGCCAGCAGAAAGCTCGACAGCCCATTGGCCATGCCCAGCCAGAACGTGCTCACCGAATCGGCGAGGTCGGACGCGAGAACGGTTTTGAAATACAGCGGAAAGAACACGACCATGACAGTGGTCGCGAACGCCGAATTCGCCCAATCGTACAAGGCCCAGGAAAGGACCTTCTTCTGCAGCAATGGTGACTTCATGCGGCCGCCGCCAGGTGTTCGCGAGTTTCACGGAAATCCAGGCCCGGCCAGCGCTCCAGCGTCAATTGCAGGTTCACCCGCGTCGGTGCGAGATACACCAGCGCGCCGGAATGATCGAGCGCGAGATTGTCGTAGGCCTTGTTACGGAACTCTTCCAGCTTCTTCGCATCGTTGCTGTACACCCAACGCGCCGTGTAGACGCTGACGTTGTCGAAGGTCGACTGTACGTTGTATTCGTCCTGCAGGCGGAACGCGACGACATCGAACTGCAACTGCCCCACGGCGCCGAGGACGAGATCGTTATTGCGCAACGGACGGAATACCTGCGTCGCGCCCTCTTCGCACAACTGGTCCAGCCCTTTCTGCAACGCCTTCATGCGCAGCGGATCGCGCAACACCACGCGACGGAACATTTCCGGCGCGAAATTGGGGATACCGGTGAACATGAACGACTCTCCCTCGGTGAACGTGTCGCCGATGCCGATGGTGCCGTGATTGTGCAAGCCGAGAATGTCGCCTGCGAACGCTTCTTCGGTATGTTGCCGATCGGCCGCCATGAACGTGAGCGCGTCGCTGACGCGCATCTCCTTCTTGAGCCGCACATGAAACAGCCGCATGCCCTTGGAGTAGCGCCCCGAACAGATGCGCATGAAAGCGATGCGGTCGCGATGTCCCGGGTCCATGTTCGCCTGGATCTTGAACACGAAGCCCGTGAGCTTCTCTTCGAGCGGCTCGACGGAACGACCGGTCGTGTCGCGCGCGAGCGGACCGGGCGCCTGGCGAACGAACGAAGACAGCAACTCGCTCACGCCGAAATTATTGACGGCCGAACCGAAGAACACCGGCGTCTGGCGTCCGGCAAGATATTCAGCGGGCGAGAATTCCGGCGCCGCCCCGCGGACCAGTTCGACTTCATCGCGAAATGCCTGCGCGCGATCGCCGAGGAATTCGGTCGCTTCATCGCTGTCGAGGCGATCGATCACCTCGGTGGTGCCCGCGCGGCCCTTCTCCGCAGGCTGGTAGATATAAATGCGATCTTCCGGCATGTGATACATGCCTTTGAGTTCGCGGCCCATGCCGATGGGCCAGGTCACCGGTGCGCAGGAGATTTTCAGTATCCGCTCGATCTCATCCAGCAATTCCATGGGCTCGCGGCCTTCGCGATCCAGCTTGTTGATGAAGGTCATGATGGGCGTATCGCGCAGCCGACACACTTCCATGAGCTTGATGGTTCGCGCTTCGACACCCTTGGCGCAGTCGATCACCATCAACGCCGAATCCACCGCGGTGAGCGTGCGATAGGTGTCCTCGGAGAAGTCTTCGTGTCCCGGGGTATCGAGCAGGTTCACCATGTGGTCCGCGTACGGGAACTGCATGACCGACGAACTCACCGAGATACCGCGCTGCTGTTCGAGCGCCATCCAGTCCGACCGCGCATGCCGGGCCGCCTTCCGACCCTTTACCGCTCCGGCCAACTGAATGGCGCCGCCGAACAGCAGGAGCTTTTCGGTCAAAGTGGTTTTGCCGGCATCGGGATGCGAAATGATCGCAAAAGTGCGTCTTCTGCTGACTTCTTCGGATAAATTCGACATTATCGTCCGGCTCAATTCCTATTTTGTGCAACTTGTTGTACGCAATCCGCGCGCAACCTGCGGCTGCGGCGCAAATCGAAGGGATCCGCATAACAACCTTAAAATCGGCAGCGGAATACCTAAAAACCGTAAAGCTGAATAACCTGGAAACAGGCTAACGAAAGGCAGCCCTATTATGGCCGAACCGTCGGCGAAACTCGCGCAGTCCCTGGCAGCGCAACGCGATTCAGGATGAAGGCGTTGTCGCTATCCGGAGCGACTGCCTCAGCCGGACGCATCGGGAGCGGTTACTACGCAATGGCCTTATCCGTGAAGTCATGAAGGGCTGGTACATCCCTTCCCGCCCGGACGAGCCGCAAGGGGAAAGTACGGCCTGGTACGCCTCGTTCTGGGATTTCGCCGCCGGGTACCTCCGTGCAACGTTGCTAGATCACGCCGTATTCGGCCGAACCCGTGCTCTGTGCATCGGCGGCATGCTCTGCAAGTTCAGCCAGGCTCGCGGACGAATACAGACTTTCCAGGCTGAGAGATAATTCCAGTACTTCCATGATTCGATTCATGACCATCAGCAGCTGCAGGGAGGTGCCCCCCAGCGCGAAGAAGTTGTCGCGGCGACCGACACGGTTCACTCCGAGGATCTGGATCCAGATGTTCGCGATTGCGCGTTCCATTTCGCCGAGCGGCGCTTCATAACTGGATTGTCCGGCTACTGGCGCGTCGGAGGCGGTGGGAGCCACAGTGCCGCCAAGCGCACTCACCGGCAATTGCAGGCGATCTACCTGCTGTCCATCGTCGTCCACCATTCCCTGCAGCACAGATTGCCAGCACTCGACGTATCGATTCACGGTGTCCCTCTCAAACAGGGAGGTGGCGAAGTTGATCGCACCCGCCACGTGGCCATCGACTTCGGCCAGCGACAATGACAAGTCGAACTTCGAGAATCCGGAAGGGATGGTCATCGGCTCCAGCCGCAGGCCGGGCAGTTCCGCGATCGCCACGGGCATGTTCTGCCAAGCCATCAATATCTGAAATATCGGGCTGTGGGCCATGCTGCGCACCGGTTTGACGGCTTCCACCACCTGCTCGAAGCCGATGTCTGCGTTGCTCTGGGCAGCCAGCATCTGTTCTTTCACGCGCCGCAGGAGTTCGCTCACCGTTGGGGAACCCGTCAGGTCAATATGCAATGGCAAGGTATTGACGAACAGCCCCATCAATTCTTCGATGTCGCACAGAGAACGATTGGCCGTCGGTACGCCGATCACGAGACTGCTTTGCGTCGACAACCGCGACAACGTTGCCGTCCAGCCTGCCATCAACGTCATGAACAGCGTGGCGCCATGACGCTGACCGAGCGCCCTGAGACTCCGCGTCAGAGCAGAATTCACGACGACATCGAGTTCCGCTCCTCGATAGTTCTGAACGGCCGGTCGCGGATGGTCCGTCGGCAGCCCGGAAAGCGCAGGAGCAGAGAGGAGAGTTCGTTTCCAATAGTCCGTCTGCCGTTGCAGATGCTCACCAGACAACCATTCGCGCTGCCACGCCGCGTAGTCGGCGTATTGAATACGCAACGGCGGCAGTGGATCAGCCGCGCCCTGCCTGAAGGCGTCGTACAACTTGCCCAATTCACTCAACAGCACCGCCTGCGACCATCCGTCGGAAACGATGTGATGCAGGGTGAGCAACAGTACATGGTCCGCTTCGGCCAGCCGAACCAGCCGGCCTCGATACAGTGGCCCGTGCTGCAGATCGAATGGCTCACTGGCTTCGCATGCGGCCACGCGCCGGAACTCGTCCTGCACATCGGCGCTGCCGCGCAGATCATGTTTCACCAAGTCGAATCCGCCGTTACGGGGCAACACTACTTGAACGACTCCGCTGTCGTGCGGGACGAAAACGGTTCGCAGCACCTCGTGACGTTCGACGATGCGGTTGAGTGCCGCTTGCAGGCAAGTCGAGTCCAGATGCCCGTAGAAACGCAGGCCGCAGGCCATGTTGTAGGTTTCGTTGACGCCTTTCAGCTGACACAGGAACCACATCCTCTGCTGCGCGAACGACAAGGGTAACGCGCCGCTACGATCGGCTACAGGCACCGCGGTCGGTGGACACGCTTTGGCATCCGTGATGGAACCTGCCAGGGCACGCAGAGTGGAACGATGGAATATTTCTCCGATCGAGAACTCCGTGGCCCACCGCTGGCGAATACGGGAGGCCGCCCGCATGGCCAACAGCGAGTCTCCTCCCAGATCGAAGAAATTGTCTTCGCGACCGACCCGGTCGACTCCGAGGATTTCCTGCCAGATCGACGCCAATGCGAGTTCAACGGCGCCTGCCGGCACCTCGTATTCCCGCTGCACGTATGCGCTGCTATCCGGAGCGGGCAAAGCAGCTCTATCCAGTTTGCCATTCGGTGACAGTGGCCAGTGCTCCACTCTCACATATGCCGAGGGCACCATGTACTCCGGCAATCCTCCGCGTACGAATGCTCGCAACTGCGCGGGTTGCGGGCCATGCCGATCACGAGTAGAGACGTACGCAACCAGGCGTTTGTCGCCCGGAGACGCTTCACGCACCACGACAGCCGCTTCGGTGACTTGCGGGTGTTGCGCCAGTCGCGTCTCGATTTCACCGAGTTCGATCCGATATCCCCGGATCTTCACCTGCTGGTCATTTCGGCCCAGGTACTCGAGCACCCCATCCCACTGCCACCGTCCAAGGTCGCCCGTTCTATATAGATGGGCGCTGCGTTCGGGACTGAATGGATTCTCGACGAAGCGCTGCGCGGTCAGCTCAGGTCGATTCAAGTACCCGCGTGCGAGGTTCGCTCCTCCGATATAGATCTCGCCCACCTCTGCGATCGACACCGGTTGGCACTGTGCATCCAGAACGTAGATCTGCATGTTGGCGAGCGGCCGGCCGATTGGCGGCAAGGCAGGCCACGTCGCCGGGGGGCCCGACAGCGTCAACGATGTAGCGGCGTGCGTTTCGGTAGGCCCGTAGTGGTTGTGCAGTCGGCAGCCATCGAGGGCCGTAAAGAAATCGACGATCTCGGCGCTGATTCGCAATTGCTCGCCAGCGACTATGATGTCTTTCAGAGACCGCGGAGCGACGCCCGAATTCTTGAAGCTCTCGGCCATGGCTTGCAGGATCAGCGGCGGGATGAAAAGCCTGTCCACTGCTTGCTTTCTCACCAGATCCGACAGGGCGCTGGCGTCCCTACGGACGCAGTCGTCCACCAGCACCAGGGCGCCGCCGGTGCAAAGCGTGGAAAAGATCTCCTGGAACGATACGTCGAAACTCAAGGCAGCATTCTGCAGAACCCGTTGTCCTGGGCACGGCAGCGTCTGACGATGCCACTCGATGAGATTGGCCATCGATCGATGAGGCATCGCGACCCCTTTGGGCTGGCCGGTCGATCCGGAGGTGTAGATGACATACAGCAGGTTCTCGGTCGTGAGTCCCAACTCACCGGCTGGAATGTTCTCTGCACGGTTTCCCTCAAACCATTCGTACGCCGTATCGAGTTCGATTACCTCGGCCCGCGTCGCGGACAACGCTCCCTTCAAACGGCTTTGCGTCAAGACCAAGCGCGGGGCGGCGTCTTGCAGCATGTATCGCAGCCGCTCGACCGGATAGTTGGGATCCAGTGGCACATACGCGCCGCCCGATTTAAGTATTCCGAGCAAACCGATCACCATGTTGAAACTGCGCTCGACACAGATCGCGATCGGTTGATCCGGCCGAACGCCTTTGCCGATGAGATAGCGGGCCAGCTGGTTCGCTTTGCCGTTCAGCTCGGCATACGTGAGCGATCGACTCTCATGGAGCACGGCGACTGCTCCCGGAGTGCTCCGAGCCTGGTCCTCGTACAGCTCGTGAATGAGCTTCTCTGGTGGATGGCTCACTTGCGTCGCATTGAATCGTTCGAGCACGTCGCGATACGTGGCCTGCGCGAGAATCGGCGGACCGCCGCCGGGTTTAGATATCTGCCCGACTTCGCGGTGGACCCCAGGCGTCATGTCAGTCTCAAAGACATGAACACGCTGTTGCCGTTCTCACGGTACGAACCGAACGGTCCGCAGACGGCGAACCCCGCGCTGCGGTATAGCGTCTGGGCCGGCACGAACGCGTGATGACATCCGGTTTCCAGATACAGCACCTGGTATGCCCGGGCACGCGCCACATCGATAATATGATTCAACAGCGTCCTGCCAGTGCCGGTCCTGCGCCGCACGCTGGGCGTACGCATGGACTTGATCTCGCCTTCCGTCGACGAGAGCTCCTTGAGCGCGGCACACCCCAACAGCAGGTCGTCTTGCCAGGCGGTCCAGAAGGTGACGTCCGGCGCCTTGAGTTTCGAGGCGTCGAAGGCGAACACCTTGTCCGGCGACGACAGCTCGTACATGTTTCGCAAATGCTCTTCGAGCAGCGCGAGTACCTGCGGACGTGAAGCATCGTCCTGCTCGATTCGAATCATTCAGCACCTCGTTGCGCGATCTGTGGCGACAGCAGCTTCCGCTTTCGGGCCGCTTGGGTCATCAGCGGCAGGCGGCGAGCGGCTGCGGTTCGTGAGTCGCGGCGGTCTCGAGAACGAGCGCTTCCAGAGCATCGAAGAATCCGACCCACAGCGACCATGCACGCTCGGCGGTCGTCATGATGGTGGCCACCTGAGCGCTCGAGAACTCCGCCGAGATCGCGACGTCCGCTTCCTGGCGGTGAGCGGGCTCCTGCTCCTCGTGAATCTCGACCCATGGCAGGCTGGTTGCGCCGGTTGCGCTGCGTACCGCGGTGCCGATAGCCGAGACCATCGCGAGATCCGCGACCTCCGTCGCGTAGATGAATCCTATGCCGCCCAGCTCGCTCTGCGACGCCTGGCGGTAACCTTCCAACAGCGCCGCCGTAGCTGGGAACGGCGCGGTTCCGGAGATCTGCTCGAGCTTGAAACCTGCGTCTCGCATGGTCGAGATGTAGACCTGCTCGTGTGCGCGGTCGACGCGCCCTTCGCCCAATTCCTGAAAGAGAATGAGCGACGTCGCTGTCTTCACGACGAGCTGGTCTGCCACCGCGATCGTGCGCGAAAGGAAGGTGGGGAAATAGTGCAGCGGATGCCACCACTGGCCGACGAACTGTGCGGCCAGTTCGCGCGAGACGGGTGCTGCCTGTAAATACGCGAAGAACCGATGATCCACCAACCGCGTTCGATCCGGGTGGCTGAGAAGTTTTTCACGAAGCTCCTGCGTTTGCATTGCAGATTCCTTCCTTGGTGGAGTGGTCGGACAACTAGAAAGACGAACCTGGCTGCTCGAGGAATGCGATCTCTTCCTGCGAGGAAGACCGCCCCAAGGCCCGATTACGATGCGGAAATCGGCCGAAACGGTCGACGACCGCGCGATGCCGCCGGGCGCTCAACTCGAACAACAGGAAAATGGAAAACAGCTCGCGCTCGCTCGCAGGAATGCTGTTCTTCAATTGCGCGTACAGGTCGACCGACCAGGCCTGGTCGTCGCGCGACTCAGAATGCTCGAGGGGCACATAGAAGAACACGCGCTCGAGCAGGCCGAGTTCCTCGTCCGCGCGAAGCTCGATCCCCCTCGAACACCATTCCCGCGCCATCGGGTCGTGCCGGAACGCCTCGGCCTCGTCGCGAAACATGTGACGTGACATCTGATCGACCAGGATGATCAGGCCCAAGCGACCGCGGCTCGTTGGCGCCCAGCTATCATCGAGTTCGCCTCGAATCGCACGTCCGCGCAACGTACCGAAACGTGCGCGGATTTCGGCATCGGCGTCGGCAGACTTATTCCACCAGAGATTCGCCTGGCGTTTGGCCATGACTACCGGGTCATCCGCGTCGCCGAACCAGAAGCGCAGCACCTCGTCGAGAGAATTTTCGTCAGCCAAGCGCCGATGCGCAACTGCGCTCATCACGCCACCTGCAGCAAGGCAACGCAGCCCGCATGTCCTTCCGCTTCCGAGTACAGGACGTAGCTGTTCCCCACCTGACCGGCGCCGTAATCGACCAGGTTGAGGATCGTGTCGCACCCCAGGCAGTGCCCGGTTCTGCGCACGTTCTCGAGGTACATCTGGTTGCGCGTGAAACCCACGATGCCCTCTCGTCCGCTCTTGATCGGCAGATAGACATTGTTGCCGAACATCTTGGTAACTTTCCCTTGCGAACTGCCGGCGCTCTCGAGCACCCCCTTGACGAAATTCCTGTCCGGCGAGGACTTGGTGATACTCATGCCGCTACCTATTTCGGCAACGTCGCTCACGATCCGGTGCGCGAGAATCTCGAATTCCGGGGTGCCCGGCGCGTCGCCGCGAGAGTCGCTGACGATCAAGGCAACAGCAGCGTCGCTGATCAGCGCGTGGCCCAGGAGCCGCTCGCTATCCTCTGCCGCGCGAAATGACTCGATACCGACGATCAAGACATTGCGAGCGGCGCCGAGCTCCAGCATTGCGCAGGCAATGTCTACGGACGCCAGCAGATCCGTGCAGCCGCCGCCGGACACTCCACTGATACGTCCAGGCATCACACCGCATTCCCTCAGCAGCTTGCCGAATTTCACGTTGCGCTCGCTGAAGAATCGCTCCTTGAACGAACTCGAGCAGAAGATCACATGCTCGATCGAACCGGGCGAGACGCCCGCCGCCGCGAGGCAGGCTTGCACTGCGACAGCTGCCCGCTGATACACATCCTGAGTGACGAAAAAGCCGCCGAACCCCATCAGCTCCGGAAGATTGGGCAGTTGCCTGGATTTAACCGCCGCTTCGAAACCGTCAATCTCGGTGTACTTGCATTGGCGCTCTCCGAGCGCATACGCAGGGCCCCGGAAATACTTTCTGACCATCTGCGCTTCCTCGCGGCTAGACGGCGACCGCGCGGTTCGCCAATGTATCGATCTCCCGGAACACGGCGACGAGGCCATCGACCTCGTACAGGGACGGAACCCATTCGGGATTCAGATCGGAATCGCTGAGCCCGCGGCTGTTGATGTAACTGGCTACCAGCGCAATGGCGCCCAGAGAAGTGATGCCAAGCTCCTGAGTCAGGCTGGAGCGTTTCAGTGCATCGATGCCGACTGCGGGCACGTACGGCTGGCTGCCGATGAAGTCTGCAATCTTCGACAGGTATGCGTCGCGATCCGGGCGTGTGTGGTCCATCGTTGACTCCCGCCGCCTGGGGCGGCATTGGCTCCCATTGGCTGGCAATCAATCCCAGGCGTTGAACGCGTAGCCGTTCAAACTCGCCGTGTGCATCCTGTTCAGGCCGCGGGTGTCCTGGCCGGACACCATCACGCAACCGAAGTAGTCCAGGTTGATCTTCTCGCCATACTGAGCGAGATGATCCACGCCGTCGTAAACTTTCACCATCGGCGAGATGTACCTGGATGCGTATCCGATTCTCATCTGATCGCTCACGTTGGGCATGGAGCCGTGAATGCACTTGGCCAGAAACATGACGAACTGCCCGGGTTCCATTTCCATCTTGAACGACTCCTGGCTGTCCGGATCCCACCGATCGTCGAGCTTCAACTCCGAATAGTCATAGCCAAAGAAATCGTGCCGCTTCGCCTCGATCGCGCTCTTCAATGGCCTCGTCTCATCGTAGTACCACTTCTTGTGGGTACCGGGGATGAACGTCATGCAGCCGTGCTCGCGGCGGGCGGGGGTAAAAGCGGTCCAGACCGTGATCTCGGAGGTGATGTGGGCCGTCTGCTCCGTGTACTTCAGTGCCGGCCGGGTTTCCGTGCCGGTTTGGCCGGCACGGAAAGTCTCCACCTGGTGCCAGCCGGTGCCTTCGTCCCCCGGGTACTTCGGGAAGATGTTCGTCTTCCAGCACATGATGTCCGGGCCCATCAGGCTGCGCAGCTTGCCGACGATCTCGGGTCGACTGATGTGCTCGGAAAGCGTGTTGCAATCGAGGTGACGATCGTAGTTGAGGATTTTCGAGTCATGCGGCTTGTTCTTGGAGAGCACCATCTCCACCTTCGCCTGGTTCCACCGCTTGATGGCCTCCTGCGGCGAATACAGCGTAAAGGGCCCGAGAAATCCGTTCTCCTTGAACGATTCGATCTGCGCTGGCGTGAGTGCGTGCTGGTCGATGCTGTTCGACATGACGATCCTCCTCGTGTTCTCAAATTCGTTCCGTCGGTGGGTGGCTCGTTATCTAGCTGGCGGCTATCGATGCTTTCAGCGGTCGCGCGATCAGATTGTCCGCGGCTATCCTCACTTCCTCTTCCTTCACACTGGTCAATATGCTGCTGCAGCATCCGGACGCCGCGATCTCCCCAACACCGTCATTGACCGCGATGCATGCCAGGGTGTCCACAACCCGACGCGCCTGCGCAAGGTTGTGAGTTACGAGGACGATGGAGCGCGTGGCCTTCAGCGTCAGCACCAGCTCTTCGATTGCCCGGGTGGACGCCGCGTCCAAGGCGCTAGTCGGCTCATCCATGAGAATGATCTCGGGGTTCATCGCCAGGGTTCGAGCCACACACAGGCGTTGCTGCTGCCCCAAAGATAATTTCAACGCGGATGCGTGCAGCCGATCTTTGACCTCGTGCCACAGCGCGGCTTCACGCAGCGAACGCTCGACGATCTCGGGCCACTCGCTGCGCCGGACCGAATGCTGGTGACGAACACCGAAGATGACGTTGCGAAAAATGCTCACCGGGAACACCACCGGCTGCTGAAAGACCATTCCGATGTGAGCGCGCAGGTCGTCCACATCTGTGTCCGACGCGTAGATGGTCTTGCCGGCCAGCAGAACGTCACCATGAACGCGATAGTCCGCGTTGAGATCGAGCAGCCGGTTCAGCGCTCTGAGCAACGTACTCTTGCCGGCCCCAGAGGGACCGATGATTCCGAACACTTCGTGACGATGCATGGTGAGGCAAACATCGCGCAGAACGATCCGGCCAGCCGCGAGCACCGTCAGATGCCGGGCTTCGAGCGCGATGTCGGTGGCTGGATTCATGCGGCCGTCACTGCGATTGATGTGTGTTGCGTATCCGCATCCTTAGCGGCAGAGTGAGGCTGCTCAGGACCAGCACCAGAACGACCAGCACCAGCGCCGCACCCCAGAGCTTCTCCATGGCGCCGGGGTCGAACGAGTCCTGCGCGAGGATGAAGATGTGATAGGGCAAGGACAAAACCGGGCTGTCGCGCAGTCCGGCGGGAAAAGTTGCGCCCGCGAAGATCGTGGCGGTGTACATGATCGGTGCCGTTTCGCCGGCCGCCCGCGCCATGCCCAGCAGCGCCCCTGTCACCAGGCCCGTGAGACTCTGCGGAACGATGACGGACCAGATGATTTGTGATTTCCGCAGGCCGAGGCCATTCGCTGCGTCGATGTATTTCTGCGGCACTGCCTTGATGCGATCGATGAGAGTGACCGTCACCGTGGGCAGGATCAGCAGGCCGAGCAGAATGCCGCCGACGGCCCACGACTTTCCCCATCCCAGCCACTTCACGAACACGATGAAGCCGAAGATGCCGAACAGGATCGAAGGCACTCCGTTCAGCAGCTGCAGGATCACCAGCGATCGACCGTGCCATTTGTTATCTCGCCAGTAGCATGCGCAGAGTAACGCCAGCCCCAGCGCGACCGGAATGCACACCACCAGCGACGTGAAGACGAGAATCACCGTGCCGACCAAGTTGTAGAAAACCCCGCCGGCAGCCCCCACGAGCGCAATGTGTTCCGTGAGGAAACTCCAGTTCACCGCGGGCAGGCCGCGGAACAGTAACGCGCCAATGATCAGGACCAGCACCGCAAACGCGACCAATGCACACAGTGCCGCCGCGCCGAAAAATGCGTATTGCATGGCCTTACGCATCCCGATCCCTTCGCTGCCCGAAGCGAATGGCCGTTACGGTGGCCAAGAGCGACATGCCGAACAAGAACAGCCCGAGCCCGACGATAGCAGCCCAATGCATCGGATCGCCGTAGGCGATCGTGACCTCGGAGCCGCCGAGCTTGGACGTAATGGTCTGGCCGGCTTCGATGACCGGCCGCACCGAGAACAGATTCGCGGGCCACTGATTGTCCTGTCTGCCGATCACCAGGAATACCGCCGTCGTCTCGCCCAGAGCCCGCCCGAGGGCCAGTAACACCGCAGCGACGATGGCTGTCCTTGCCTGAGGCAAGACCACGGCAACGATGGTCTCCGCGCGATTCAGTCCTAGACCACGAGCGGCTGCACGCTGAGTGCCGATCACTTCGCGAAGCCCATCTTCCGTGAGCGTGATGATCGTGGGCAGAATCATTACCGCGAGAAGAATGCCGCCGGTGAGCAACGTGTCGCCGCTGATGGGGTCGAAAGGCGTCAGCGAGTCGTACACCCAGGTGCGCAGATACAGCACGCCCAACAAGCCGTACACCACCGAGGGAATTCCCGCGAGCAACTCGATGATCACCTTGATCGCTGCGGACATACGCGGCGGCACCGCTTCGCTGATGAAGATCGCGGTGCCTATGCCGAGGGGCGCGGCGAACAGCACGGCCAGCCCGGACACCACCAGCGTGCCATAGATCATGGGCATGGCACCGAACTCATGCGTGCGAAAGAACCATCGCAGCCCGGTCAGATAGCCGACGCCCTCCTGCTGCCACACCGGCACACTCTGCGCCACCAGCAGCGCCAGCATGGACACGAGGAAGAGCAATGCAACCGAGCTGAACAAAAGACTCAGCACGTAAGTGGTCGACCTGCGTTCCTTGCGCATCGCGTCCATGAGGGGGTTGTCGTCAGTGGTTACCGAGCTGCTCCAATGTCAGATACCCATGCTTGCTCACGAGTGCCTGACCGCGTGGACTCAGCACGAAGTCCACGAAGATCTTGGATTCCGCCGTCGGCTCGCCGTCCGTCACCAGGTAAAGCGGGCGGCTCATCGGATACTTCCGGTTCAATATGTTCGCGGCTGTCGGCGCAATCTCCTCGCCTGAATCGGTTTTGATTGCGAGCGCAAATACCGTGACTCCATCCGCCCAGGATGCGCTCAACTGAGACATGGCTCCGCGCGTAGACCTCACTTTGTTGCGCGTTTCCTCGTTGCCGCCCACCTCCGGAAAGCTGCGCTGCGGAGCCTTCTTGGAATCTCCGTAGAGCCAGTGCGCGAACACTTCCCATGTGCCACGGCCCGGCTCCTTGTTGAAGAACACGATCCGCTGCTTCGGGCCGCCCAGCTCCACCCAGTTCTTCACCCGCCCTTCGTACACGTCCTTGAGCTGCTGCTTGCTCAGCGACCGCACGCCACCGTCCCAAACGTCCTTCGAAACGATCAAGGCGACCGCGTCCTCGCCGATCTTCGCTGTCCTGAAGTGCACTTTCGGATACTTCGCTCGATCGGCGTCGGTCAGCTCCTTGGAGATCATGGCGATCTGCACCAGGCCATCGCCGAGCGCCGAAATGCCACCGCTGCTGCCGCCATTGGTGTCGATCTGTATGTCGAGCTTTCGCTGCGCGCGCAGCAATTCCGCGGCTTCCGCAGCCGGCAGGTTGACGGTCGTCGATCCATTGATCTTGAGAGTCGCGCCTTCGCACGCCACCCAAACCAGAGACATCGAGACCAGCGCGATCAGAAACTTCATGCGAGATCCCTTCTGGCCGCGCCGTGCGGCTCACTTCCCTGTTGATGTCATTGCGCTAGCCGCCACAAGTGGCCCGACCGGCGCGATATACCGCAGCTTGCTGATCGCCCGCGAGGTACGCGGCCACCGAGCGTGACTGTTCGTAGCCGTTAGTCAGCAAGAACGTCGATGCTCGTCCGTAGCTCTTCATCCCCACCATGAAAAAATTTGGCTCGGGCTGTGCGAGTTCGTCTGCACCATGCAGCTTGACGGTACCGCAGGTATTCCTGGCGGGATCGATCAGGCCGGCAATCCCTCTGGCGCACTCGAACGCTGGATCCAGATCGAGCCACAGTTCACCGAGCATCGACAGCTCCGGCCGTGGGCCGGTCGAAGAAACGATGCGATCGACGCTGATGCTGCGCCTCTGCGCACCAGCGCGGCAATGAACAACCAGGGAGCCGGCGTTGCCTTCGTCAAGAGCATCCAGCTCAAACAAACTCAGCACCTCTATCCTGCGCGCCTCGATCAATGCCTCCAGCCGCTGCTTGAGCTGCCGGCTCTGCGAATAGCGATCCGGCAAGCCGGCCTCGGGCGCAGCGGCGGCGTCACGGCGCCGTGCCCAATAAACTCTGGTCTGAGGATCTTGATCGATCAGCTCAGCGCAGGAGACTAGATTGCCGATGGCGGAGTATCCGCTACCAGCCACCAGGACACGCTTGCCAAGGTAATTGGCGCGCTCCGCGCCGAGGATGTCCGGCATACCGTAGTGAATGCGATCCCTGTGTGCGCTCTCACCAGGCGCTGGAACCCCGCTGGATCCGAGCGGGCTCTGCTTTCCCCACGTGCCGCTCGCATCGATAATCGCGCTCGCATAGGTTCGCTCCGGGCGTGCGAAGCGATCGATCGTAGATACCTCGAAGGGCACCTGCGCCCGCGTACCGGACTTCGTTCGTCCCAGACCTCTTCTGCTGACTGCGACCACACGTGTTCCCAAGCGCAGGCAGCCCGCGATCGAATGGATCGCCGCGAGCTTGTGTAAGTAGTCGTCGAGAAATTCCTTTCCGGTCGGATAGTGATCCGCTTGCGGCGGCGTCCAGCCCGCCTCTCGCAGCAGCGCGGTGCAGGCATCGTCGATGTTGGACCGCCATGGCGTGAACATCCGCACGTGTCCCCAGTTCGCGATGTGGTCGCCCGCGTCCATTCCTGCCTCGAACACGACAACCGGAATGGTTCGCTTCATGAGTTGCGCGGCGGCAGCCAGGCCAACCGGACCCGCGCCGATCACGACGACCGGCAGTCGCGGCTCCTCGGCAGCGGCGCCGATGTTCGCGGACGTGACCGGCGAATCGTCTTCCTGCACCGAGCTCATCTGGCATCCAGTAATGATGACAGCACCGCGCTCACAGCATTACCTCCCAGTAGCCGACGTTGATCCATCGGTCGAACTTCAAGCCAACGTCGACGAATTCCGCCACCTTCTTGAAGCCGAGCTTTTCATGCAGACGGATGCTGGCCTCGTTGGGCAGTGCGATCCCGCCGATCGCCACGTGCTTGCCTGATTTCTTCAGTTGCAGCAGCAGCTCACGGTACAGCCCCGTGGCCAGCCCGCGGCGAAAGACTTGCGGCGCCAGGTAGACAGTCGTCTCTACCGAATGTCGGTATGCCGCGCGCGCCCGCCACTTGGACGCGTAGCAATAGCCGACGACCGTTCCATTCCGCTCCTCGACCAGCCACGGTAATGAACCGCCGATCGTGTCCTCGATACGAGTCGCCATTTCCGCAGCGAGGACCGGCGCCTCCTCGAAAGTGATAGTGGTGTTTCGAATGTATTCATTGTAGATCGAGCAAATTCCGGCGGCGTCCGCCGCAACCGCTGCGCGAATCACGACAGGCGCTCCAATGAAATATCGCGGGGTACGGTGTCAGTGGCCATCAGCAGCAACCGCTTTCCGGGTCACACGCGGGCGCGCTGACTCCTTTCGTCTGCGCGGGCGGACGAATCTTCGAACGGCAGTCGAACAGTGGCGCACTCGCGATGGGAACCGCAACGTACGGTTCCACCGGAATGAGTTCGCCGGCGTAAGGAGCGCTGGTCATGATTCGGAAAGTCTTCTCGCAAACGGCGGCGCGGGCATCGCGCTCGAATTCGTGCCCGTCGTCATCGACCACCTTCTTCCAGGGACCGCGATAAATGACGGACTGGCCGCAGTCGAGGCAAGGGCCCTCCTTACCTCGAAACGCATCCAGTACATACGAACGTAGTTCGCGACCGTCCGCTACGGACTTGGGCATGTCGGAGCGTTCGACGATGCGCGTTCCGTAGAATCCCACGGATTCCAGCGCCGCCGTGAAGCTACGTTCCGCCAGCAGGCCGTTGCCGTCGAGCTCATCGTACAGATCGACGGCGCATCGCAGTACTCCGCCTTTTCTCAGTACGCGGTATGCCTCGCGCAGCACTTCGATCCGCTGCGAGTCATCCGAGAAATCGCCGAAACCACTGCAGTAAATGCTTGCGATGGATTGATCGCCGACCAACGGGGCGAGATTCGCCGCTTGCGCACTGTCCTGAATGAGGTTCATCGCGGCACGATAGGACGCAGGCGGCGCTGCATTCCATTGCTCGGCCATTCGCGAGAGGTCCAGCCTCAAGTTGTGCGGCTCGGCAGCGATAAGACGCGCTTTGCGCAAGCCGTGCGCTTCGATCGCCTTCGCGGTCTCGCTCCACTTGCTCTCATCTGCTGCCGCGACGAGAAGTTCGGTATCCGGCCCGAGCGCGGCCGGATCGATTCGCGGGACCTTGCCGAGCACCAGCACCGGCGACGCAATACCATAGGCGGGCGTGCCCAGCGTCTCCACGAGCCGAATGACTTCGGAAAACTGCATGGTGCGCTGAGTCTTGGCGGCGACCGACAACAAGCGCCGTTGAAATACGTTGTATGCGTTCACCATGCCGGCCTCAGCATTTCAAACAGCAGCGCTTCAGGGCATTGGTCGTGGAAGCCTCGGCGGAGACGTCCCTGAACAGCTCTTCGACTTCTCCTTCGGGGTGCGCCCATTCATAGTTGAACAGGTTTTCTTTCACGATGGCGGCGCGCACGTCCGGCCGTTGCAGCAGTGGCGACCCTTTGTACAACCATAGCCGCGTCGTGAACTGCACCGGCTCGATCTCATCGTCGAGGCGGTTGCGGCTGACGAAGTCGCCGAAGTGGCCCAGGTCATCGAACGTGGTCCACGGGTTGAACAGCAGGAATGTGGGATTGATGCCGAGCCCCGCTACGCGACACACGGACAGCGCCCGCTCCAGCGTCGCCAAGGTAAATTGCTTGTTCACCGCCGCCAGCACGCGCTCGCTGGGGAACTCGAATGCGGACGTCACGAAGCGCGCGCCGAGCGAAACCATTTCCTCGATGCGCGCCGGATTCTCGGCGATCAGGTCCGCACGCGTCGTGAAGTCGAACGTCAGCATCGGGAATTCCCGATGCATGCGACGCACGACTTCGATCGCGTGCGCCGGTGCATTGAAGAACTCGGCGTCGGTGAGACAGATGTGCGTCGCGCCACGCTCGACGAGGTTCGCGATGTCCTGGTGGACCACATCAGCGTCGAACACCGTGACCTTCTTGTGGTTGGACGCGAATATCGAGCAATACGAGCAGGAAAAGCGACAGCCGCGCGCCGTCTCCACATTTCCCATGACCACGTCGGCGCCGATACGCTTGACGGCCTCCGCGTACACGTATTGCTCCAGTCCCGGAAGACCCGAGCGATCCGGCACACGATGACCGCAGCGGTGATAAACATGGCTGGCGGATGCAAACGGCGTGGCGAGGCCCGCGATTCCGTCGAGCGGTATCTTTTGAGACAGCCGCGCCGCGACCTGTACCAGCGTGTCCTCCCAATCGCCAAGCGCGATTGCGGAGGCGCCGAGCGCGAGCAGCGCATTTCGTTGCAGGACTGCGTGCGATCCATAAAACACCACGACCGCATCCGGACGCCGCCTGAGCACCTCAGTGAGAATGTCGGCCGCACGCTGGACCGATTCGTACAACGGAATGCTGATGGCAATCAGGTCGACGTCCGACAACGCGTCCGCGTCGACGGCAGTAATAGTGTCGTCGTAACACTCGACGCGATGATCGTGCGCCCGCAGATGCGCGGCTGCAGTAGCCAGGCTGAGTGGCTGCATGCCTCCTTCGTAGGTAGATACCAGTGCGATGAAAATAAAGCACCCCCTGCGCGGTCGACAGTTGGGAACGCTGACTAGTCCGCCGATTTCGCCAGCGGTTTGCTCGCGCGCACGAAGGCGCTCGCGAATTTGCCTTGCATCTGCTTCGCGAGATCTTCGGTGTCGATGTCGTGGGCCTCGAGAATCGACCTGGCGTCGCCGTACTCGTAGATACGTTCGGGCGTGATCGAGACATCCTGAAACCCTGCCGCCTTCAAGGCGGCTGCGAACACCTCGGCATTCAGCGCGCCGGCCAGGCAGCCCAGCCACAGGCCCATGTTCGCCCGAACTTCGTCCGGCACTTCGCCGAGCGTGACCACATCGGCGATGGCAAGTCGGCCGCCAGGTTTGAGCACACGCAGCGACTCGCGCAGGACGGCATTCTTGTCGCCCGAGAGATTCACCACGCAATTGGAAATGATGACGTCGACAGAATTTCCAGGCAGCGGAATATTCTCGATCTCGCCCTTCAGGAACTCGACGTTCTTGATCCCCGCCTTTTGCTGATTTTCACGAGCCAGGCTGAGCATCTCGTCGGTCATGTCGAGGCCGTACACCTTGCCGGTGGGCCCGACACGTCGCGCCGACAACAAAACGTCGATGCCGCCGCCGCTGCCTAGATCCAGCACCACTTCTCCTGGATGTAGATTGGCCAACGCCGTGGGATTGCCGCAGCCAAGCGAAGCGAGTACCGCCGCGTCCGGAAGTTCTTTCTTCTGGAGCGCCGCGTAGAGATTGGAACTGATGGGATCCGGCGCTTTGCCACCGCCGCAGCAAGGGTTTGCGCCGGCCTTCGCTTGCGCCGCGGCTTCTCCGTACCGCGCCCTCACCGCATCCTTGATGGCCACGCCGCCGAGTTGTTGCGTCTTGCCGTCCATTGCCGCGCTCCGTTACTTTACTTGTAACGCCATCACTGGCATGCGCCGATAGTAGCGGCGTCTCACTGGTGAAGTCTAGCCCGATCGCCTGCACAATCTTAGGCGCGTGCAAAGTAGTCAACGTAAAGTGCACGTATCCAAGCTTCGTTGATAGATCTACGGCAATCGATACAAAGGGAATTGACCGATGAGCATTCTCGACTACTCTGCCGCGGCTGAAACACTCGCACAGGCTTTCACTGCAGTCGCGCGGCGGCAGCCGAGTACAGTGCTGCTGTCGTACGAAGAAATGCAGTGGACTTACGAACAGATGGATCGTTGGTCAGATGTGGTTGCGGCACAAATTACCGATGCGCTCCCAGCTCCCGGAGTGATTGGCGTCTCGTCTAACAGCCCGCCTTTGCTGCTCGCGAGCTATCTGGGTGTTCTCAAAGCCGGGCACGCGTACGCAGGTTTCGACCCTTCGTTTCCCGACGAGCGGCTCACGGCCATGGCGAGCGTAGCGTCCCTGTGCGCGTGGCTGACGGATGAAGAACAATACCGACGGGTCCGCGATCGTTTGCGTCCGAACGTACCCGTGATCGCTGCGAGCGAAGCCGATGGGCCGATTCGAGCGAGCACTCGTAGAGACCCCGCTCCCGGCGATCTGTCTCACGTCCTGTTCACCTCCGGATCCACTGGCGTGCCGAAGGCAGTGCCGCGTAAGCATGCACACATATTGCACAACGCTTGGCGTCATCGGGCGCTGCGCATCGCGCCGGGCGACAAGCTCACGCTCATCACGCGGCACGGATTCTGGGATGCGGTGTCGAATCCTTACAATGCGTTGCTCAATGGTGCAACGATCTGCGCGACTCGCGTGTTCGGCGGCGATCGCTACAGCCTGGCCGATTGGATCGAGCGAGAGCGCATCACCGTCTACTACTCGCTCACTACCGTTTTTCGCCAGTTGCTCGCCACTCGGCGACCGCAGGACAAACTCGAATCGTTGCGGCTGGTTTACCTCGGAGGCGAGCGCGTCGATGCGAGCGACGTGCAGAAATGCAAAGCAATCCTGCGAGACCGCGCTGAAGTGGCGATCGGCCTGGCAGCCACGGAAACCGGAATCACCGCCCTCAAGGTACGTCCGGTAGCGGAGCTGTCTAGCGACGCGCAGCCAACGGTCGGCGCGCCGCTCGATGGCATCGACATCGAGATCCGCACCGAGCAGGGCGCACTCGCTGCGCCGAATGTAGAAGGTCAGATCGTGTTCCGGAGCGAATATATATTTTCCGGCTACTTGAACGCGCCCACCCTGGCCGGCGCGACATCCAGAATCCATCCGGATCCCCAGCACCCGGGTCGATATGTTTACGAGTCCGGGGACTACGGATTCTTCGATCGCCGCGGCGAGCTGATCGTGATCGGCCGGATGGACCAGCAGGTGAAGATCCGCGGCTTCAGGGTCGAACTCGGTGAAATCGAATCCACGCTGCGCAATTCCCCTGGCATTGCCGATGTGGCAGTCGTTCTCAATCCGGGCACTGAAGCTTCCGCAAACGCGGAGGCCGCCATCGTTGCGTTTGTCGTGGGCCGGGAAGACCTGGATCTTCAGCAGCTGCGCGCAACGCTCATAGCCAGGCTGCCGGAGTACATGGTGCCGGCGCGCATCTGGCCGCTCGAGCGAATTCCGCGCCTTCCGAACGGCAAGATCGACAGGCTTGGCCTCGCGAACCAGGACGTCGAGAAGCAGAGCGAACGCTCGGCATTGGAGATAAATAATGGGCCGGTGGGCGAACTCGAGCAGACCGTCGCGACACTGTGGTCGGAGTTGCTCGGCGTCGCTTGCGTATCCCGAACCGATCGATTCTTCCAGGTCGGTGGTAATTCCCTGAAAGCGCTGATGTTCATATTCAAGTTGACCGAGCGCATCGGCGGCGAGTTGCCCTACTCCCTCATTCTCGAAGACGACGAACTGCGCAGCTTTTGCGCGCGGGCTTCCGAGTTGGTCGCGGCGGGCTGATACGAATGGACGACAGTCACAAGCTTGCAGTGATCAAGCAAATGTTCACCCAGATGCGCACGGCCGGCACATTTGATCTCTCGCGCGACCGCGCACGGTACGATTCCGCGGCGGATGCTTTCAAGAGCTATGTCGGAAGCGCGGTTGCGGATGTCGTTCTGGAGGGCGTTCAGTGCGAGGTGCACACTCCGCTGGAACTCGACGTCAGTGGATGCATCGTCTATTTCCACGGCGGCGGGTATGTGCTGGGATCGCCCCGATCTCATCGGCATCTGGCGGCGGAGATCTGTCGATTGACCCGGTGCCTCGTGGTGGTGCCGGACTACTCGCTATCTCCGGAACATCCCTTTCCAGCTGCGCTCGCTGACGGCCGGTCGGTTTACCGGGCCGTTAGAGAGCGGTGGAGAGATCTACCGGTGTGCATGGCTGGAGACTCTGCCGGCGGCGCCCTGGCGGTTTCGACCGCCATCCAGGTGCGTGACAACGGCGACGATCGAATCCGCGCGATCGCGTGTTTGTCGCCGTGGATGGATCTGACGTGCAGCAACGCTCGCTATCAGGACGGCGCCGCGCACGATCAATCGCTGGATGCTCATCGGCTGCGCACCTTCGCAGATAAATATCTCGGCAGGCATAGCCCGAAAGATCCGCTGGCGTCACCGCAGTACGCGGCATTGGGCAACTTGCCTCCGATCCTGGTGCAAGTGGGGCGTGACGAGATTCTTCACGAGGATGCTGTCTGCTTTACGAACCAGGTCAGGCAAGCCTGCGGCAGCGTCGAGCTCGAAGTGTGGGATCAAGTGGTTCACGTGTGGCACTGGTACTGGCCGGTGTTGGATTCGGCGAGAACGGCGATTGCGAGAGTCTCGGCTTTCCTGCTGAGCCATCTGACGACATCGCCGCGCCCATAGAACGTAAGCCGCGGCCGTGAACTCACTCGATCTGCTTTGCCATGGCGTCCCGCAGGCTCAGCGGCCGCAGATCCGTCCAGACCCGCTCTATATATTCGAGGCACTCTTCTTTGGTGCCCGCGACACCGGCGCTGCGCCAACCCACGGGAACGGACCTGCACTGAGGCCAGATCGAGTACTGCTGTTCTTCGTTCATGACGACCACGAATTCGATCGGACCTTCTTCATCGTTCGCCGCCACGGATTGCACCTCTGAGTATCTCCGTCGAGTCATGGCTCCGCGCGCGTGCACTCGTCAAGACCGGCAAGTATTCGATCGGTGATGCGGCGGATGCCATCCCGATCGAAGCACCGGTCATCGAACTCCACGTGCACGAACAAGCGCTGAGTCCGGCGATCCACCGCGAAAAGGTAGTTCAGCGGGTAATGGAAACGATCGAAGCCCCGGTAGCTGCGCAGGCGCAAGACTCTGCCGTCTCCCAACTCGGTGGCGTTGTGAAAATCGGTGAAGTTGAAGGTGGCGAAGAACATCTCGTCGAGCGTCGCACAACCCGCTGCCCCGGTCGCCGGGTACATCGCATGCGGCTCGGCGGACGCAAGTAGGTCATGGATCGCGCGCATGCGCGCAGGCCCACGTTCGGCGAGGATCTCAGCGGTCACAGGCAGTGGCAGCATGGTCCAGAACAACCCCAGCGTGTTCAGCGCATCTGACAACCGCGCCGAGCGGCCATTGGTGACGACGCCTACGGTGAGTCGCGGGAGCGAGAGCTCGAGACATAGAGCTTCCACGTACGCATTGAGCAATACCGCCTTCAGTTGCAATCGCGAGCGGCGAGCGAGTGCGCGCAGCTTGCGCATCGTCGCATCGTCGAGCGCCACCTTGTATTCGTCACCGTCCCCAACGATCCCGCCGAAGTGACTGGACGCACGCACTGCTGCGCCGGATAGGGGCAGTTCACGTGACCGCCAGAACCGCTCTGATTCTGCCGACTCCCGCAACTCACGCTCGAGCGCCACGAATTCCATGAACACGTTGGGACGACGTTCGGGATCGAGCGCGTCCCCCCGCTTCGCCCGCGCATAGAAATCGAAGAGCTGACTCAACATCTGCTGGTTGCCCCAGCCATCGTCGATTGCGTGGTGGATCGACAGCAGCAAAGCGAAGCGATCGGCGGCAGTGCGCATCCATTGCGCACGCCAGGGAACCGCGGTGCCGTCGAGTGCAAAAGGCCGCATTCGGTCGCTACGCATGGCCTCGAGTCCATGCTGCTGCTCTTCCTCTATGGATAGATCCAGTGGCGCGCGTTCGACAAAGGGCAGGTCGATGCTTTTTGCCACCACTTGAATGAAGCCGCCATTGCTCTGCCTGACGAAGTGTGTGCGCAGGATTGGATGGGCCTGCGCCAGTGCGGCAAATGCGTTGCACATCGCCTCGGCGAACGGTGATTCGTCCGTGAAGTGGAATAACTGCTGCACGTGGTAGACGCCGCGGCCGGTTGCCGCGTGGCGCGCATATTCGCGCACCATGACTTCTTGCATCGCACTTAGTGGGTAGGCATGCGACGAACCTCGTGGCGCTGGCAGGGCAATCGCCTGCACGTCGACCGGCTGATGCGAGACGAGCGAACGATCGACCTCGTCCAGCGCGGGGGCAAGCTCACGTATCGATTGCCTCGCGAACAACAAAGCGACTGTCAGGTGCACTCCATGCTCGCGCGCCTGGTAGACCAATTGAACCGCGCGGATGGAGTCGCCACCGCAGGCAAAAAAGTTATCGTCGATTCCGACACGGTCGATGCCCAGACACTCCTCCCACACCGACGCGAGCACCCGCTCCGTCACCGTGCGAGGCGGCGCGTACTGCGTTTGCGACCAGCGTTGGCCGGAAGGCTCGGGCAGATTTCGATGGTCGAGCTTACCGTTGGCGGTGAGCGGCATTTTCTCGAGCACCATGAACTCGGCGGGTATCATGAACGCCGGCAAGGTTGTCGTAAGCTGCGCGCGCAGGGCCGCCACATCGACCAGCTCTCCAGGCTTGGCCACCACCCAGGCTACGATCCGGCGATCGTGTTCGTCAGCTCCTCTAATGTGAGCCACCGCCTCTGCAACCTGCGGCGTTCGAATCATGCAACGTTCTATCTCCTGGAGCTCGATGCGATAGCCACGCAGCTTCACCTGCCCATCCGCACGGCCGAGGTACTCGAGCTTGCCGTTCGCACGACGTCGGGCCAGATCGCCTGTCCGATACAAGCGCTCACCCGGAGTGCGTGCGTGGGAATGCGGAACGAACCGCTCGGCAGTCAGCGCGGGTCGGCGATGATAGCCGCGCGACAGACCCGCGCCGGCCACGTAGAGTTCTCCCGTGCAATTGATCGCGACTGGCTCGAGGTTGGGTCCGAGCAGGTGCAATTCGAGATCCGGAATTGGAATGCCCATGGGACTACGACACGGACTATCCAGATCCCGCGGCGTGATGGGACGGAACGTCACGTGCACGGTCGTTTCGGTGATGCCATACATATTAATAAGTCGTGGTCCCGTCGCACCGTAGACGGCGAACCACGAGGAGAGCGCCGCGGGCTGGAGTGCCTCGCCACCGAATATCACGTAGCGCAGCCGATCCAGGCGCCGATCGGGCGTCGTACCCTCCGCGACGACCTGGAGTTGCCGAAAAGCGGACGGCGTCTGATTGAGAACCGTCACGCCTTCATCGAGGAGCAGTCGATGGAAGATCTCGGGTGACCGCGCCGTGTCGGATGGCACTATCACCAACCGGCCCCCATGTAGCAGGGCCCCGAAAATTTCCCAGACCGAGAAGTCGAACGCGTACGAGTGAAACAGCGTCCACACGTCGTCCGCCGAGAATTGCAGCCAGGATGCGGTCGCCGCGAACAGACGCACGACGTTGTCGTGAGTGATGTCGGTACCTTTCGGGCGGCCGGTGGAGCCCGACGTGTACAGCCGATACAGCAGATGGTTGGACCCCGTGAGTGGCGGCGGATTGGTCACGGGATGCCTTGCAATCGCGCCGGCCTCACGTTCCAAATGCAGCACCCGCTGCGCGGTTATTCCGGCCACGGCACAACCTGAGGTCATGACAAGGACAGCGCTGCCCGAATCCTCCAGCATGTACACGATGCGCTCGGTCGGATAAGCGGGATCGATCGGAACATAGGCGCCGCCGGACTTCAGGACAGCCAGTATCGCGACGACGAGATCTAGCGAGCGATCGAGGCAAATGGCCACCGGCGTTTCCGCGGTTACGCCGGCAGCTCGCAACGCGTGCGCCAACTGATTCGCGCGAGCGTTCAAATCCGCATAAGTAAGGTGTCGCGTCCCCAGCGATGCCGCCACCGCGGTGGGCCGAGTGGCAGCCTGGACCTCGAACAACCCGTGGACGGTGGTCGCGTCCGAGCGCACGTGCAGTTCCCCACCCCGACCCAGTGCGAGCAGACGTTCGCGATCGCCGTCTCCCAACAGCGAAAGCTCGTCGATAGGAACATCGGGTCTCACGGCGATATCGGCGAGCAATGCAGCCCACTGCCTGCCCAGCTCGCGGACCGTGCGGGCTTCGAACATCGTCGTCGCGTATTCGATGCGGCCCACGATGCTCGAACCGTTGAGCTTGACGGAAAGCGTCAGATCCGCCTTTGCAGTGAGCCACCCGGCATCGATTGCACTAGTGCGGATGCCCGGGATCTGCAGCGGGTCGTCGGCGCTCGTGTCCTCGACGACGAGCATTACCTGGAACAGCGGATGGCGCGTCGGATCGCGGACCGCATGCAACGCGGTCGCAAGTTGGATGAGCGGAACGTCCTGGTATGCGAATGCCTCGACGACGATCTCGCGAATCTGCTGTACCAGTTCATGGAACGAGACGCGTCCCAGTGTCACGCGTAAAGGAAGTGTGTTGACGAAGTAACCCGCGACGTCCTGGACCTCGGGTCGCGAGCGGCCGGATACCGGGCATCCGATGACGATGTCGTTCTGAGCACTCCATCGCGACAGCAGTATCGCGTACGCACCGAGCAACATCATGAAAGGAGTGACGCCAGCAGTCTGCGTCAGGCCGGCGAGCGCGATCCCGACTGCTTCGCGGATCGCAAACGACTCGACAGCACCCACCGCGCCTGACGCAATAGACCGCCGACCGTCCGTCGGCAAATCGAGCGATAGTGGCGCGCCATCGAGTCGTCCACGCCAGTATGCGAGCGAATCCGCGAGCTTGGTCAAACGACTCGGGCTCCTTTGCCACGCAGCGTAGTCTGCGTACTGAATGTCCCGCGGATCTAGTGCGACAGCGCGCCGCTCGCGTACCGCGCAATAGAACTGACTCAGATCGCCGAGCAGAATCCGCAACGTGGCTCCGTCGCAGATAAGGTGATGCATGTTCAAACACAGTACGTGTTCCTGCGGTCCAAGCTGCAGCAGCGAGGCACGGACGAGCGGGCCGTGCTCGACGTTGAATTCGTGCAGCATCTCCAACCGTACCCGCGCCCGGACTTGCTCTTCGATGTCGTGCGCATTCGCGAGGTGCTCGCGCATGAGCGAGACCTCGCCGGCTGGATCGACGACCTGTATCGGGGAGCCACGCTGCTCGGGAAATCGCGTCCGCAGGATTTCATGGCGCCTCACGAGCACCTCGAACGAGAGAGCGAGCGCTTCGATATCGAGCGCACCTTCCAGGCGCAGAGCCAATGGCACGTTGTAGGCCGAGCCCGAGAGCCCTAACTTTTCGAGAAACCAGAGCTGCTCCTGCTCGAAGGAAAGCGGGATCGCGACATCGGGTGCCCGTGGGACGATCGAATGTTCGCGGCGCCCTGGGTTGCGGGGTGCGGCTGTTTCGATGAGCGCCGCGAGACCGGCAACGGTCGCTGCGTCGAATATCCATCTCAGCGGCACTTCCGCGCCTGTGCGTTCGCGGAGCTTCGCTACGATGCGTGCCGCGAGCAGCGAATGGCCGCCGAGCCGGAAAAAGTCGTCGTGGATGCCGACTTGATGGAGTCGAAGGGCACTCGCCCATTCGGCGGCGACGATTGCCTCCAGTCGTGTACGTGGAGCGCAAAAGCCAGCACTCGCCCCGGCTGCCGTTGGCGCGGGCAACGCTTTGCGATCCACCTTGCCGTTGGTCGTGAGCGGAAGGCTCGCGAGCACCACGAAGGCCGATGGCAGCATGTAATCCGGCAGCCGCTTCGCGGCATGCGTCAAGACCGACTCCAGGTCTAGCGTGCGCGACTCACGCGCGACGAGATACCCTACCAGCCGTTTGTCGCCCGGAGCGTCTTCCCTGAGCACAGCGATCGCCTGTGCTACGTCCTCGTGACCCAATAACGCCGCTTCGACCTCGCCGATCTCGATGCGATATCCGCGCAGCTTCACCTGGTGGTCCGTACGACCGATGAAATCCAGCTCGCCGGTGGAAAAACGACGCACCCTGTCGCCAGTGCGGTACATACGCGCGCCAGGCGGTCCGAAGGGATCGGGCAGAAAGCGTTCCGCGGTGAGTTTCGGCTGATTCGCATAGCCACGAGCAATGCCTGCGCCGGCGATGAACAACTCGCCGGCCACGCCGATGGGAACTGGCTCGAGGTAAGTGTCCAAAACGTATAGCTGGGTATTCCAGATCGGGCGCCCTATCGGTATCGCACCGTCGTACGCGGAACGCCGCGTGACCTCGTGAATCGCGCAGCCGACCACCGTCTCCGTCGGACCGTACTCGTTGATGAGGCGGACCTGTGGCGAG
Source organism: Steroidobacteraceae bacterium (assembly GCA_040509875.1). Lineage (GTDB taxonomy): Bacteria > Pseudomonadota > Gammaproteobacteria > Steroidobacterales > Steroidobacteraceae > Steroidobacter. Next base: position 52,672 of record JBEVKB010000074.1, read on the forward strand.
TGTTCCCGCCAGTGCGCGATCGTAGTCGCCTGCAACGCTTCGCCACCGATCACGACCACGCGCGCCTGGTTGGTCAGGTCGGACGGTGCATATGTGTGTCGCATCAACTCGAGATGGGCTGGCGTCACCTTGAGCAAGCTGTACGGCCGTGCGACTGCCAGCATCGCCGTAAGCGCATCGACGTCATCCTCCACATCGGCCGCGAAATGAACCGCGGTGCCGGCAAGCAGCGGCGTGAGGAGGCTCGTCACCGTGGCGTCAAAACATAACGATGTGGTGACCGGCGCGCCCTGCGCGTCGCCGACCCCATACGCGTCAATGGCGAAGCTGACATAGTTCATCAGCGCGGCGTGACTGATCATCACGCCCTTGGGACGACCGGTCGAGCCGGATGTATAGATCACATATGCGAGATTGGCCGGCAGGATCGCAACGGCCGGAATCGTACTCGGCTCGCGCTCGATCTCATCACGCCCGGCATCCAACTGGATCACTGTTGCCTCGGTCTGCGGCAGCCGCAATGCCAACCGCTGAGTGGTCACGATCGACGTGGCTCGCGTGTTCTCGATCATGTAACGCAGCCGCTCGCCGGGATGATTGGGATCCAGCGGCAAGTACGCGCCGCCGGCTTTCAGGACGCCCAGGATGGCAACGACTGCGTCGCTGGAGCGAGGCAGGAGGAGCGCGACGATCGTTTCTCGATCCACGCCGCGTGAGCGAAGATAGTTCGCGAGCCGACTCGATTGCGTGTCTAGCTCGGCATATGTCAGCGTGCGCAGACCGTCTTTCACGGCAATCGTCCGCGGTATCGCGGCGGCCATCGCGCCGAATGCCCGCACGAAGCTGTGACTCATCACCGGATGATGAGTGAGATTCCATTCTGTAATGAGCTGGGCGCGAGCATGCGCGTCCATCACCGGCAGTTGCCACACGGGCCGCGCGGGATCGTCGACACAGGAGCGCAGCAGTATCTTCATCTGTGCGAGCAATCGTTCGATCGTGCTTTCGTCGAAGAGGTCGGTCGCGAACTCTATGCCGGCCTCCAACGCGCGCGGCACGCCATCCCGCAATGGCGTGTCGAAAATATAGAGGGAGAGATCGAGCTTGGCGAATGAGCTCGGCACGAACAGCGGACTGAAGCGCACCGCTCGTCCAACGGACGCCTGGGCATCGCGCTGATTCCACGAAAACATGACCTGCATCAGCGGCTGCTGGCCGCGACGCTCGGGAGATAGCTGCTCCACGAGCGCATCGAATGGCAACCTGTGATGCGCGAACGCTTCTAATGACATGCGTCGTACGCACTGCAGAGTCTCAGCGAACGAGGCGTTGCGATCGATTTGGGTCCGAAACAGAACCGCATTCACCAGAGGGCCGACGATTGACTCGGTCTGCGGCCGCGACCGAACGGCTACCGGAGACCCTACGACGATATCCGACTGGCCACTGCATCGAGCGAGAGTAATCTGGAACGCGGCCAGTACGATCATGAACGGCGTCGCCTGCTGTTCGCGCTGCAGTCGCTCGATGCCTTTCACCAGCTCCGGTTCGAAATCCAGTCGCGTATATGCACCACGATGGCTGGGCACCTGCGGGCGCGCGCGGTCGTAAGGCAGTTCCAGCTGTTGCGGCAGATTGCGCAGCTGCTGTTTCCAGTACGCAAATTCGGCCTGCCTTTGCGAACCGCGCATCCAACTCCGTTCCCAGAGCGCAAACTCGGCGAGCTGCGTTGCCGGCGCTCGCGGAGGCGGAGCCTGCCCTGCGCTGAACGCATCGTACAGCTGCACCAGTTCGCGCCGCAGAATCCCGGCCGACCAGCCATCGCAGATCACGTGATGCATGGACAGCACGAGCGTGTGAACCTGTTCCGCGGTCTGCAGCAGCGAGGCTCGAAACAGGGGTCCGCGCTCCAGGTCGAAGGGCGCATCGATCTGCTCCCGCACCCAGCGATCTCTGGTTGCCTGCGCAATTCCAGTCATGTCACAGATCGTGAGCGTTGGAACGCCGAGACCTGCCGGATGGATCCGCTGCTGCAACTCACCCCCGAGATCATGCAGCGTGGTGCGTAAAGCCTCGTGGCGCGCTACGAGCTCATTCAGAGCACGTTCGAGCACGGGTATCCGCACTGGCTCCTCGATGAGCAACGTCATGGGCAGATGGTACGCAGCGCCGATGTTGCCTAGCTGCTCCAGGAACCACATGCCTTTCTGCGTGGAAGTCGCCGGCGCCAAGCGTGCAGAAGCTTCGCGGATATCCGCGTCGGGCGTCGAGTCGCCTTCACAGTTTAGACAATCGATGACTTCGTGCTTGCGCGCGCGCAACTCGTCGAGCTGCGCGCCTGTCAACGTGCCGGGTGGAGCAGAGTAGCGTAGCCGTCCATCCGGCGTGACTTCGAAACAGACACCCGCATCCCGCAGATCGGACAGCCATTGTTGCGTCGATGCCATCCAGCCCGACCTCCCTGGCGCGAACCTGACAACCATAGGTTCGCAGTTGTGTTCCCTGATCTCGACGGATTCTCATGCACCGGTCATTGCGCACGCAAGTAGTCAGGGGCATTCCCGACCGCCTCGTGTATTCTGCAATGTGCAGCGTGGCCCGTCGCAATGAAGCGCAGCGAGAAATATCTCAGGATGAACCGCACAGGCCGCATTTCAGGCTCCTCACTGTTGCGCGACCGTGCTTTCTTCCGCGTGTGGCTTGCGTTCACGCTTTCGCAAGTAGGCGCGAGCCTTGCGCTCATGGCACTGCCGCTACTAGCCGCATCGTCGCTGCGAGCCTCGCCTCTCGAAATGAGCATTCTGGCGGCGATGCAGACGATTCCCTTCGTCATCTTCGGTCCTTTTGCCGGAGTCGCCGCCGACCGCTGGCGCCGCCGACTCATCCTCGTGGTGGCCGATCTAATGCGCGCGGCTGTACTCGTCAGCGTGCCTCTCGCGGCGCTGACGGGACATTTGACCATCGAGTTATTGCTGGCAGTGGCGTTCGTGGTCGGCACCGGCAATACCTGGTTCGACATCTGCCATGGTTCCTATCTGCCAACCATCGTCGAGCGCCGCCGCCTGCTCGAAGCGCACAGCCGCTTCTCCCTCAGCCAGTCCGTCACCGACACCGCCGGACCATTGATCGGCGGCGGCTTGGTGCAAAGCCTGGGCGCTCCGCTGGCGATCCTCGGCAACGCGCTTTCATACCTGATTTCCGGCTTGCTGCTTGCGTTCGCTCCGGACAGCGAGCCTACCGCAGCCAATCTGGGCGGACGCACGTCAGTGTGGAGCGATATCGCCGATGGCGTTCGATTCGTGTATCGACATGCGCTGCTGCGTTCGTTGACGCTGCGCCTGGCTGCCTGGCACTTCGTCGTCGGCGGCATCCAGTCGATGCTCATATTCCACCTCGCCCGAAATCTCGAGATGAGTGCGGGGAAGATCGGGCTACTGTTTTCGATGACGGGCGCCGGAACCGTTCTGGGAGCCACGTGCGCACAGGCGCTCTCGCGGCGAATAGGAGTCGGTCCCACCATCGTACTGTGCAATCTGCTCGCGGCCTTCCTGGCGGGGCTCATTCCATTGGCCGGCGCGGCGAGCGTGGGGTCGTTGGTGCTGATCGGCAGTACGTTGTTCGGATTCGGCTTCTGCGTGATCACTTACCAGATCACTAATGCCTCACTACGACAGGCCGTCACCGAAAATGCCTATATGGGACGAATGAGCGCCGCTACGCGCGTGGTGGCGCTTGGTACGAACGCGTGCGGTGCGGTAGTCGCCGGAGTTGTCGCGCAGACATTCGACGCACGGATTGCAATTGCAGCGTTTGCGGCCCTCGGCATCGCCTTCGCACTCAAGGGCGCAACGATGGGCCAGCTGCGAGCGGTGAAGTCGTTGCCGATCGCCTGACGGTGGTCACAGATCGAGCGAGAGATAGGCGAGCAGTCGGCGCGGCTCGAACGGCTGGAATCCATTGGCATCTACGACATACCAGCTGAACGTATCCGTTACGTTGGCAACTTGTACGCGCAGTGTGGCGGGCCGATCGAAAACCCGGAACCTGTACCGTGCACCGACGTCGAGCGTTGTTGCCGAAGGCACGCTCACGCGGCCGTCGGTGCTTGCTGTGCGTGCGCCGCGATTTACCACCAGTGCGTCTAACGACCATGCGGGCGACGCCGGCAACCGATAGTTGATGCCGAACTGCACGACGCGATCTGTCTGGCCGACAGGCTTGCTGCCAACGTTCAGCGCCGTTGCCGTCAGGTCCGTTACGCGTGGCGACATGAACACGGCGCCGCTCACCACGTTGAGGCCGTCGATCACTTCGCCGGCTGCGGACATCTCGACGCCGCGATGACGTTCCTCCCCGACCTGCACATAGGCGCCGGCCTGATCGAAATTGAAGTACGGTTTGCGTACGTCGAACACGGCGCCGACGAGATTGAAGCGCTTGGTCAGCTGGTAGCGGATTCCCACCTCCTGCTGATCGGTCCGCGACGCGCCGAGGATCTCGCCGCGATTGATCGCACTTGCGGGAGCGACGCCCGAGTTCTCGAGGCCGCGCGTCGCAGCTCCAAACAGCGTTACCTTGCGTGCCGGCGACCAGCTGAATGAAGCGTTGTACAGCCAGGGCTCTTCGTCGGTGCGCGCGATACCCTGCGTAGGATGCACGATACGCCTTTCGTAAGATGTCTTCTGGATGCCCAGCGATGATTCGAAATGACCGGGAACGTTGAGGTCGTACGAAATACCGCCGGCCCATTGCGTGACTCGGTCAGCGGACTGCGGGCCAAAAGAGAAATCCGGCCGCGCCACGGGTTCGACCCGCCCGATGAACGCATCGCCAAGGTCGACTACATCCGATCCGCCGTAGCGAGCCCGAACATTTCGCGTGCGCACGCCGAGATGCAAACGGTGTTTCATTCGCTCGCCTTCGAACGCGCGAGAGACGCGGACCTCTCCGGAAGTCGAAGCCGTGAAGTAGCCAGGCTGTGAGACGAAAACGTGACGCGCCTGGCCGTTAGCCTGCGTGTCCAGGTACAGATCCGCGAAGCTCCTGTTCACCTCCGACACAGAATGAAACACGCCGGCGCGCAGAATCCATTGTTGGGCCAGGATCGCATTCGCCAAAGCGCCGAAGTGCTCCGCGTAGCTGTCTCCTTCGGCCCATTCCTGGCCGAAGTTTCGCACGTCGATGCGTGGCGGCAGACTTTCCGCCGATCCATAGATGGTCGGAAGAGTCTTGTTATGCTTGACGGTGCGTTTGCCCCAGAATGTCTGCAATTCCAGGCTCTGCGTCGGGCGCCATTGCGGCAATAACCCGGCCGCCGCGATCTGCCGGGTCTGGTCTGGAATGGGCTCGTCGTCGCGGTACGCAACGCCCGCGGCGATGCCGCCTTTGCCCAGCGGCACGGAACCATCGAGATCGAGCCCAACCCCGTGGAACGGTCCGACATAGAGGATCGAAGCCAGCGAGGGCTCATTCGCGATGCCGCGCAGCGTGTAGTCGACGATGCCCGTCGGAGCGGGCCAGGGAAAGCCGACGGCCGAGGAGCCAACGCGGATGCGGCGGTCGTTCACCAGGCGCGATGTCATCGAGCCTTGCTTGTCGAAATACAGTCCGTTCAGCCTGGCGTTTCCGGCGACGAGCGGATTGAAACCGCGCACGTCTTCTTCGGAGTACAGACCAAGACTCTCGATGCCGATGACCAGGCCGAATGCGTCCTCGGCGGCAGTGATGACGTTCGTGCTTGCCTCTTGGCCGGCGGCATGCGTAACCAAAATCGCCGATGCAAGGCCGGCCGCCGCGCAATGTCGGAACGACTTGCGGTTTAACCAATGTTTCATCGGTCCCACGCTCCCTGTGAAACTATGTTTTCGCACGCAGTATATGCGCTCGATCGAGCCGCCACCCACTTCGTGGATGGCCGATAACTCATAGCTTCCGATGCATCGATGGCCTGCGGTGCGCACATCGACAGATACCTTTGCCGAAGCCGTGGCCCGCTCCCCAACAGCGCGCCGTTGCGTCCAAGGCGAACACAAATAAATCGTTTCGGCTGACTTACCTCTTTCCGTCGGGCGCGGTGAGCTGGCAGGATCGCGAAGTCGCGACCTGTCTGCGCAGTCGCCTGAGCGTCAAATAAGCAATTTTCTTCTTGCAGAAGGATCGAGCAATGGCACGCGAAGATGCACCTGCGGACGACTCCCGTCGCAGATTTCTGCAATCGTCGATCGTATCCGGGCTCGCGATCGCCGGACCGGGCGCCGCCAGCGACAGCGCATCGGACATCGATCCCGCCGTTTCCACATATCCGGACTTGGTAGTCGGCAAGGCAGCACGCCTCGCGATCAATCAGCCTTTGCTCTTCACGTACCCTGATGCCGCATCTGCGTGCCTTGCCGTGAAGCTCGGGCGCCGTGTTCCGGACGGCGTCGGTCCGGATCTGGATATCGTGGCGTTCAGCTCGATGTGCTCGCACATGGGCTGCCTGGTCAGCTACGAAGCGGCGACCGCGCGCCTGAAGTGCGCCTGTCATTTCTCGATGTTCGATCCCGAGAAATCCGGTCAGATGATCATCGGCCAGGCCACGCAGAATCTGCCGCAAGTCATTCTGGAATACCGCGCCGCTGACGATACCGTGCATGCAGTCGCAATTCGCGGATTGATCTACGGCCGACAGACGAACCTGCTTTGACCACAGCATCGAAGGGACTACGCATGCGGGACAGGGATCGGATTTCGCTGCCGCCGCGCAACGCGACCAAGACCCAGCTGACGTGCCATTACTGCATCGTCGGATGCGGTTACCACGTTTATAAATGGGATGCAGACAGTGAAGGCGGTCCTGCGCCGAACCAGAATGCGCTCGGGCTGGACTTCTCCAAACAGATCGCACCGCTCCAGACTTGTTTGACGCCCGCGATGACGAACGTGCTGACGCACGCCGACGGCAAGCAATGCAACGTGATGATCGTTCCGGACGCCGATTGCAAAGTGAACAAGGGCCTGAGCTCGACACGCGGCGGGAAAATGGCCTCCTATTTCTACAATGCGCAAGGGCTGACGAAGGAACGCCTGCTCTATCCGCGTCGCTATCACAACAGCCAATGGATAGACGCACGCTGGGAGGAGGCGCTGCTGGTCTACGCCGGTCTCCTCAAGAAGATCCTGGTGAAGGACGGTCCCGAAGCGATCATGTTCAGCGCCTTCGACCATGGTGGCGCCGGTGGCGGTTTCGAGAACACGTGGGCGACGGGGAAGCTGATGTTCTCAGCCATACGGACCCCGACCGTGCGGATACACAATCGGCCGGCCTACAACTCAGAGTGCCACGGCAATCGCGACATGGGCGTCTTCGAACTCAACAACAGCTACGAAGACGCGGCGCTCGCCGACGTAATCTGGTCCATCGGCAACAACCCGTACGAAAATCAAACCAACTACTTCCTGGCGCATTGGCTGCCGAATCTCCAGGGAGCGACGCTGGACAGGAAAAAAAGCACTTTTCCCGGCGAGCGCGTCGAAGCGGCGAGATTCATCTTCGTCGATCCCCGGCGCACCCCGTCTATCGCCATCTGCGAGAGCGCAGCGCCCGGGCGGGTACTACATCTGGACATTCAACCGGGAACCGATACGGCCTTATGGAACGGCCTGCTCACCTACATAGTGGATCGAGGATGGATCGATCGCGACTTCATTGCACGACATACCGAGGGATTCGATATCACGGTCGCGAGGAACCGGATGTCCCTCGAGGAATGCAGCCGCATCACCGGTCTCCCCGTGGGGAAGATAAAGCAGGCCGCCGAATGGAGCTACAAACCCAAGGCCGAACGTGTGTTACCTCGCTGCATGCACGCATTCGAGAAGGGCGTGATCTGGGGGAATGACAACTATCGTATCGAGCAGGCAATCGGCGCCGTCGTGCTCGCCACGCATAACGTGGGCCGTCGTGGCGCGGGCTGGGTGCGAATGGGCGGTCACCAGGAAGGCTATACACGCCCGCCGTATTCGGAACCACCCAGCCGTTATCCGGCAGCCGACAGCCCCATCGCCGCGCACGACAAACTGATCGAAGTCGACGATTACATCGTCTCAGGACACGGTCGCATGCTGACCTATTGGGCGTGCAACAATTTTCAGACGGGCAACAACTCACAGAACGTCCGCGAGGCTATCCTGCAACGAAGCAATATCGTGAAACGAGCCATCGCCAGTATGCGAGGAGCCTCGGCCGATGAGTTGGTCGATGCAATCTACGATGCCACTACGCAGGGAGGGCTGTTTGTCGCCTCGATCAATATCTATCCCACGTCGCTCGCTGAAGCCGCGCACCTGCTGTTGCCTGCGGCGATTCCGGGAGAAATGGACCTCACATCGATGAACGGCGAACGGCGCATGCGGTTGTCGGAGAAGTTCATCGATCCTCCCGGAGATGCCTTGCCCGACTGCCTGATTGCCGCGCGCATCGCCCAGACCGTGGCAGAACTCTCCCGCAGGGATAACGACACGGAGCTTGCCGATCGATTCAGCGGCTTCGAGTGGCAGACGCCGGAAGATGCCTTCGACGACGGCTTCCGTCGCGCCGGACAACCGGGGGCTCCACCGATAGACGGCCAGGGTGGCGCCTCCGGACATCTCGTGACCTATGAGCTGTTACGACAAGCCGGAAACAACGGCGTCCAGCTTCCCGTGCAAGCGATTCAGGACGGCAAGATGATCGGCACTGAAATGCTGTACGTGGATGGCAAGTTCGACACGCCTGACGGCCGAGCCCGATTCTTCCCCAGTGCGTGGAGCGGCTTGCTGCCGGCAGCCGAGCGGCAGAAGCGCAAGCACGCCTTCTGGATCAACAACGGACGTCTGAACGAGGTCTGGCAGACTGCCTACAACAATCAATACGATCCGTTCATCACGCAGCGCTTTCCCATGGCGACCCTGCAGATGAATCCGCATGACATGCAGGCACTTGGCGTTGCGCCGACGGATGTAGTGGAAATCTATAACGACTATGGATCGACGCTGGCGATGGTCTACCCGGCGGCGGAGATCAAGCGGACCCAGACGTTTCTGTTATTCGGGTACATGAAGGGCATCGCCGGCGACGTGACGACGACAGCAACCGATCCGCACTTCATCCCTTACTACAAGGGCGCCTGGGCCGGTATCAAACGTGCCGGATCCATGCCGCAGTTCAAGCGCACCGTGTCGACGAAGAGCCGCTATTTCTAAGGAGTAGCATCGCAGACGGCTCACCATTCCCGTGAGCTGCACGTACTCCGAAACTCATGGCGAACGCAGGCCTCAAATCGTCGGCGGCTGCCTGCGCGCGTTGATCATTCCCAGCGGCAATTTGTAGACGAGTGCGTCCTCGCGGCCGTTAGTCGCCTGGTAGTAAGCCTTGCGCATGCCGACTCGCACGAAGCCGAGGCTTTCATACAGCAGCATGGCCACCGAGTTGGAAGGACGAACCTCCAGGAAGACATCCTGCATGTACGCCTCGGTCGCCTGTTCCAGCAAGTAATTCATGAGCCGACGCCCGACGCCCTGCCCTCGCAGGTCGGCGCGAATGCAGACGTTGAGGATGTGAGCCTCGCCGGCGCCGAACGACATGATGCCGTACCCGGCGACTTCGCCCGCCGACTCGACCACGCGGCATACATAGCCGACGCGAACGCAGTCGCGAAACACGCCATCGCTCCACGGAAACAGGTATGCAGCTCGCTCGACCGTGGCCACCGCCGGAATGTCCGGCAGGCTCATCGGTCGAATGCGAACGTGCTCAAGCTGTGTGCTGCGATCCAGTTCGGCACTCATGCGTCAGCCTCCGAGCCGTTCGAAAGTCTGCATTGCCAGTACCAGGTCCGCCCACGATTTACGTTTCTCGGCGGGGCTGCGCAGCAGGTATGCGGGATGATACGTCACGATCATGGGGCGAGCCGCGGCGATTTGATGCAGCCGACCGCGCAGCTTGCCGATGGTCTCGGTGGTGTTGAGCAGGTTCTGCGCGGCGATGCGACCCACGCACAGGATCAGGCGGGGATTGACCAGTTCGATCTGGCGATACAGGTACGGCAGGCAGACACGAACTTCTTCCGGGCGGGGATCGCGATTGCTGGGCGGGCGCGACTTCAGGATGTTCGCGATGAACACGTCCTCGCGAGCAAGGCCAATGGCGCGCAACATCGAGTTCAGCAATTGCCCTGCCCGTCCGACAAACGGTTCGCCCCGGGCATCCTCTTCCGCGCCGGGCGCTTCGCCAATCACCATCCATTGCGCCTTGCGATTACCGACACCGAACACTGCCTGCGTGCGCGTCTTGTAGAGATCGCACAGCGTGCATTCGCGCACCGTGTGGCTCAACGCATCCCAGTCCATGCCGCTAACATCCGGCAGAACCTGCGGTGGCCGCTCGGGGACGACGATATCTGGAGCCACCTCAACCGGTCGCGTACGCACTGGCTCGGGCGAAACCAACGGCGTTACTTTTGGCGGCGAGACTACTGCCCGCATCACCGCCGCCGGCGCACTCTCTTCCACCGCTGCAGGCACTCGGTCGCGGCGCTGCCAGACATCGATGTCCAGTGCCCGCAGAATCTCGAGTCGACGTGAGTCCATGGCTGCGCGGAAATGCGGGCGATCAGGCAACGGGAACGCCGGGGTCGCGCCGCTTGCGAGTCAGCTTCCGGAAGGCCCAGTACAGCGGCGCAGAGATCGCGAAGCTGCCGAACAGCGCGAACAGCGAAATGGGCGCGAGCGACACCAGGACATAGATCAGCGGAATGACCAGTGCGTAAACCCAGGGAATGCGGCCCCGCATGTTGAGTTCCTTGCCGCTCCAGTAGGGAAACTTGCTCACCATCAAAGCGCCGATGATGATCGAGACCAGGAACGCGAGCACCAAGCCAGGGAGTCCAGCCAGATCGAAGTCGCTGGCGAGCCAGACGAATCCGGCGACGGTTCCTGCTGCCGAAGGACTGGGCAGTCCTTCGAAATGATTCTTGGACGCCACGGTGTGCGAGTTGAAGCGAGCCAATCGCAGACCTGCCGCCACCGCGTAGAAGAAGGCAGCGAGCCATCCGAACCTGCCCCAGAACGCGCCATAGTCCGCAATGCGCGCGACGCCCCACTGGTACATCATGATTGCAGGTGCGACCCCGAACGCGACCATGTCGCAGAGGCTGTCGTATTCCTTGCCGAAATCGCTTTGCGTGTTGGTCCAGCGAGCCACGCGGCCGTCGAGTCCGTCGAACACCATGGCCACGAACACCGCGATACCGGCGCGTCCGTAGTTTCCATCGATGGCGGCGACGATGGCGTAGAACCCGCCGAACAGCGTGCCTGTGGTCAGCAGGTTGGGCAGCCAATAGACGCCCCGGCCGCGTCTCACGCCTTCCTCGGTGACGTCCGTTTCAGGATCGGCGTTCATGAAGCAACGCCGGCATGGGTGCAATCTGGTGAAGTCATCGCGCTGCTGTGGATCCCATGCAATTATCGTTATCGATGCAGAAGTCGTCCGGTGGGCGAGACGCAATCCCCAACGGGCGCCGGAACGGGTACAAGACTGCTGAATGAATCGTTACGCCCGCCATCGGGTTCCGCGGGCCAGCTGCCTGCCCGCCTCCCTCCGGGCGCATGATAGGTTGGCAGGCGAGCCGCGCACAACAAGTGGCGACTGCAAGTCGAGACCGACCCCGCCCGCTGGCGAGCTGTGACGCAATTCGCTGCGGGAAGCCCCCGGCGTGCCCAAGATGCGGGCACGATGGACTTCTCAATGCCCGCAAGGACCGGACGCCCGTGACCCCGACCGGACTGAACATTCCGCGCCCCGCCTCGAAGCACCGCTGTAGCGTGCTCGGCCTGCTGTTCGGACTGCTCTGGCTCAACTGCGCGTTCGCCGACCGGCAGCAGGATCCGGAACTGGGCAAGCTGCTCCAGCAGGCGATCGCGTCGGACACCTGTTTCGAGGACAAATTCGACAAGCAGGTGTGGCTGGCGGCAATGGAGCCGAAGCTGCGACGCGTGTTGAAGGACGACGAAGAACGCGCCGAACTGCTCCACCATGTTCACTGCGAAGCGCGGCGACTCAAGCTGCCACCCGGCCTGGTGATGGCGGTGATCGATACCGAAAGTCGCTTCGATCGCTGGGCGGTGTCCTCGGCGGGCGCCGTAGGATTGATGCAGGTGATGCCGTTCTGGCCCCGCCAGCTCGGCATGACCAACGCGCAGCTGGTGCGCATCCCGCAGAACGTGCGCATGGGCTGCACCATCCTGAAGTTCTACCTGGATCGTGAGAAAGGCGATTACACGCGGGCGCTGGCGCGTTACAACGGCAGTGTCGGTCGCCGCAACTATTCTGACCTGGTGTTGAACCGCCTGTCTGCCCGCTGGCAGTACGACTGAGCTGCCGTTAGCGGATCAGCGCGTGCCGAACCCCGTCGGCAATTCATCGAACTCCTGCAAGCCGATCTCCTGGATGACGACGGCCTTGACGCTGGCGGCGGGCGGACCGACGTGCAGCCAATCGATCAAGCGGGCGACTGCCGCGTGCTCGCCGACGACGAGCACTTCGACGCGACCGTCGTCGAGATTGCGTGCATATCCGGCCAGCCCCAGCCGCATCGCCTGTTCACGCGTGCTGGCGCGATAGAAAACGCCCTGCACGCGACCGGACACATGACAACGTCGGGCGATCATCGAGAGTGATGGGAATTCAACCGGTGCGGTCTTGAACGGGCTGCACTGCGCCCATGGCTTCTGCCGCCTTGCTGCGAGCCGACACTGCGTTTCGGCGAGCTTCGCGATAAGCACGTTTTTGCAGGCTGGCTTCCGCCTGTTCCAGCAATGCTTGCGCTTCGGTCAGCGTCTGCGGCGCAGCATGGGCGGCGCCGGCTTCCCGCGCGGCACGGATCGCCTGGCGCGCATTGCTCATTTCCTGCACGGGCGCAGTCATGCATCCGAGCGCTGCCACGCAGGACAGTGCAGGGATCGATCCGCTAATCCATCGGCGCAGTGAAGAATGAGCCATGATGCGTGCTGATGAGGATGGATCGAACCTAACAACCCGCATCTACACCGTCAAGGCAGCGCTCTTTAGAATGCCGGCCGCCGGACAGGGTTACGGGCGTTGCATGCGTCCCACAGAAGTGTCGCCATTTTTCGATATTTTTTATAACGCAGCCATAGCTCGCGGAGTTTGTCGTCGTGGCAGAAGTATTGGTTTTGTTTTATTCGCGCAAAGGCGGGACCGCGGAATTGGCGCGACAGATTTGTCGCGGGATCGAGTTGGTACCCGGCGCACACGCTCGTTTGCGCACGGTTCCGCCCGTCGCGACGATAGTCGACGAGCCCCAATCGCCCGTTCCAGGCGATGGCCCGCCTTATGCGTCGCTCGACGATTTGACTGAATGCGACGGCCTGCTGCTGGGCAGCCCCACCCGCTTCGGCAACATGGCTGCGCCGCTCAAGCATTTCCTCGACGGCACCAGTACCGTGTGGCTGAGCGGTGCGCTGGCGGGCAAACCGGCTGCCGTGTTCACTTCCACCCAGACCATGCACGGCGGCCAGGAAACCACGCTGGTGAGCATGATGCTGCCATTGCTGCATCATGGGATGCTCATCGTCGGCCTGCCCTACACCGAACAGGCGCTCACCGATACCCGCTCGGGGGGGTCGCCATATGGAGCGAGCCATGTCGCAGGCCTTGCTGTCCGCCAGGAACTGTCGGAGGAAGAACGCGTGCTGGCACAGTTACTCGGTCGGCGAGTGGCCGAAATTGCGGTGAAGCTGCGTGGTTGAGCCGTTGCCTAAGACATCTCTCGCCCGCAAGGTTCAGCTATTCACGATCGTCCTGGACGTTGCGTTGATCGCGTTAGTCATCGCGTGGCAGCTCACTGCGGGCATCACCGCCGCAAAGTTATTGCTCGGACTCGCGCTCACATTGCCCCTGCTTGCCCCGCTTGTAGGGTTGTGGCGCGGCAATCGACGCACCTTCGCGTGGACCACGCTCTGCGTCATTCCCTACTTCGTCATCGGCATCACCGAAGCCGTCGCCCGGCCCGATTCGCGAGTGTGGACAGGTTCGTGCCTGTTACTGGCGCTGACGTTGTTCGTTACGCTGATCGCGTATATACGGCTTACGCGGGAATAGATTTCGACACGATCTCGCGTACGAAGGGCAGCGTGAGCCGGCGTTGCGCCGCAAGCGATGCGTGATCGAGCTCATCGAGAAACGCGTAGAGAGAGTTCATGTCGCGCGGCAATCGCCGCATCAGGTATTGAGCAGCATCGTCGGGCAATTCGAAACCGCGCAGATGCGCCCGTAATTGCAGGGCCGCCATGCGATCGGCATCGTCCAGCGGCTGCAACGTCAGCACCAGGCCTCCGGCGAGTCGCGAAGATAGATCGGCGAGGCCGAAGCCGATCGCAGCGGGCGGCTGCGCGGCCGCGACAATAAGCCGACCACCGCGCTCATCCAATTGCTGGTGCAACCCGAACAAGGCGCGCTCCCACTCAGGTTGGGCAGCGGTGCGCTCCACGTCATCGACGCAGACATAGGCAAGATCGCCGCAACCGGAAAACACGTCGGGACCGAGTGAAGCCAACTGCGCGAGCGGCAAGTAAGCGCTCGTTTCCTGTCGCATGCCTGCTGCTGCACAAACCGCCTGCAGCAGGTGCGATTTGCCTGTGCCTGCCGCTCCGCTCACGAACACGCACACCGGGCCGGAGCCGCTACGAAGATCGGCAAGCGCGCTGACGATGAGTCGATTGCGACCGGCGACGAAGCTCGCGAACACCGAGCTGTCGTGCAGGCCGATGCTCAGTGATAACTGGTCGCTCACGGCAATCAGGAAGCGATGCCGCGCCGCAAGCGGCTCGCCGCCACTGCCTTGCGACTGTATGTGATCACGTAGTCGAGGCCGCTGACCACGGTCACGACGAACACCAGGGCACCCAGCATCAGCACAGCTGTTTCAGGGATGCGGCCCAGTGCATGCGCGGACACGACGAGCAGCACGAACAGGATCTGGCACAGCGTGTTCAGCTTGCTGACGATGGTGGGCTTGCCGTGCGGGTAGCCATACAACGCGTTATAGGCAAGCGCACCGAGAGTGATGATGACGTCGCGTCCCACCGCGACGACAGCGAGCCATGCAGGCACGAGCCCCATGACGGCCAGCGTCACGAACACACTCACCAGCAGTATCTTGTCGGCCAGCGGATCGAGGATCTTGCCCAGTTCCGAACACCAGCCGAAGCGCTTGGCGATAAAACCGTCGAGACCGTCGGTGACGGCGGCAATGGCGAACACCCCGAGCGTCAGCACGAACTGTTCCTGCAGCAGCAGCCCGGTCACCGGAATGACCAGCAGCATGCGCAGCACGCACAGCCCGTTGGGAATTTGACGCAAGGGGAGCATCGGCACTGCAGCCATGGCTCAACGCTGGTATCGCAACTGCAGGCGGTCGGTGGCGCCTTCGCCGGACGCGAGCGGCACGAGTCGGTTGTCCAATGCGAGCGCCCGGCGCAGCGTCGCCACGTCACCGCGCACCGCCAGCCTGAAACGCAATGTCTCACCGGAGACATTCTCGAGCGCGACACCGCGAACCAGCGTCATGGCCTCGAGATAATTCAATGTGCCGGCATACGCGTCGAGGTTCTCGATGCCCGACACTTCGACGACGACACTGTCCAGCGACGAACCGGAAGCCGCATACACCCGCGCAAACGTATCTGCCGCGAGATGTACGCCCTCATCGAGTGAACCGCTGGCTTCGCTCGCACCATCCTGCGAAACCAGTGTCCAGCGAACGCTGTAACCGCCGGCGCCGTCGGCACGAGCGCGCCCGTACAAGGCGGCGTTGGCGTTGTAGCTCGTGGCAACGCGCAGCAGGTCGGCCGGAGAACTGGCACCTGCCAGTCCGGCATCCGACTCGGGCCAGATCACCGGCAGGCCACGCTGGCGAGCGGCCTTCGCAACGATGTCGCGTTCGGCGGTAGCGGTGCGTGAATCGATCCAGCGCGCCGATCCGTCTGCAGCATCCACAGTGAGCAACACCAGAGTCGCCGGCCGTTCGCGACCCCAGATGGGCAGGCCCACGTCGCCCAGCAACCGGTCCACCGCTACACCGTCGAAGCCCACTTCCAATTGGTTGTCGGCGGTGACGCCGAAGCGCTGGACATACTGGCGAGGATTCGACGTGCCGCGGCCGAGACGACTGCCGGCGTCGCGTTGCCCGCTGATGCGAACCGCGACGGCTTTCAGCGCATCGACGAACGCCGCGTCACGGTCGCCAGTGACGGGCAACGTGACTTCATAGAGATCGGGCACCGTAACGCCAAGCGCCGGCGACGCCAGCCCGGCTGCGCAGAAAACGATGAAGAGCAAGCGTTGGACAGTAGATTTCATGATGTCGCACCTGGTGCTGGGAAGTCCGGCCGCGTGCCAGGATCCTCTTCGCGTTCGCCTTAAAGCTTCCTTCTCGAGGGCCGGAAATCCCGTATCGACGCCATGGCGTCGCTGTCGACCGAGCGTCAACGTCGACCAGCTGAGGCGCTTGGCCCCGGCGCGCCCCACCGATTGCAGCGCCGCCCCATCACCGGGCCGTGTAAAATAACACAGCCCGGCGAACGGCAGACCCAAGGACCGCCCGGCCGGCGCGCCATGCCCCGGCGCGGTTCTTCTCCACCCTAGCCGAACCCAAGCGTTCCATCACTTTCACCGAGGCCGTATGTCCGAGTCGATCACTTACAAAGATGCCGGTGTCGACATCGAAGCCGGCGACGAGCTGGTGGAGCGCATCAAGCCTGCCGTCAAACGCACCATGCGCCCGGAAGTTCTCGCCGGGCTCGGCGGTTTCGGCGCGTTGTTCGAAATCCCGGTGGATCGTTTCCGCCGGCCGGTGCTGGTCTCGGGAACCGACGGCGTGGGCACCAAGCTGCGCCTCGCCATCGAAACCGGCCGGCACGACACCATCGGCATCGACCTGGTGGCCATGTGCGCCAACGACGTCGTGGTGCAAGGCGCCGAGCCGCTGTTCTTCCTCGACTACTACGCCACCGCCAAGCTCAGCGTCGATGTGGCCGAGGCCGTGATCAAGGGCATCGTCGAAGGTTGCGTACTGGCGGGCGCCGCGCTGATCGGTGGCGAGACGGCTGAAATGCCCGGCATGTACGCCGAAGGCGACTACGACCTGGCCGGCTTCTGCGTCGGCATAGTGGAGAAGGACGCCATCATCGATGGCACCAAGACGCGGCCCGGCGATGTCGTTATCGGCCTGCCCTCCTCGGGCCCGCATTCCAACGGTTATTCTCTGATCCGCAAGCTGCTCAAGGCGGCCAAGGCGACGCCGGCAACGCAACTCTCCCAATCGACGCTGTACGACGCGCTGCTGGCGCCGACTCGCATCTACGTCAAATCGTTGCTCGCACTGGCGAAGGCGATTCCCGTGCATGGCATCGCGCACATCACCGGTGGCGGACTCACGGAGAACATTCCACGCGTGCTTCCTGCTGGCCTGGAAGTATTGCTCAGCGAGCAAACCTGGACGCGGCCCGACGTGTTCGACTGGCTGCAGAAGGTGGGCAACATCACGCCGGCGGAAATGCATCGCACGTTCAACTGCGGCATCGGCATGACGGTGATCGTCGGCGCCGAGCATGCGGACAAAGCATTGAAGACGCTGCGCGATGCGGGCGAGCAGCCGGTGATCATCGGTGAAGTCCGTCGCGGCAACGATGGCGTCGTGATCCGCGGATGACGCCCGAGCCCGGCGCGAACATCGCGCCACTGCCTATCGTCATCCTGATCTCGGGCCGTGGCAGCAACATGCGCGTCATCGCCGAACGTGCGGCGCGCGGCGAACTTCCCGTTTCGGTCAAAGCTGTGATCAGCGATCGACCGGATGCTGCCGGGCTCGCGACGGCGGCGGCCATGAACATTCCCGTCGCCGCGCTCTCGCCGCGCGATTTCCCGGATCGACCTGCTTATGACACCGCCCTGGCCGCACTGGTCGGCAAGTACCGGCCGGGGTTGGTGGTGCTGGCGGGTTTCATGAGAATACTTACGCCTAACTTCATCGGCCCGTTCGCTGACCGCATGCTGAACGTGCATCCTTCGCTGCTGCCCAAGTATCGGGGACTGCACACTCATCGGCGTGTGCTGGAAAGCGGCGATACGGCGCACGGCATGAGCGTGCATTTCGTCACCGAGGAACTCGACGGCGGGCCGCTCATTATGCAGGCGAGCCTGGCGGTTCATCCGGACGACACCGAATCGAGTCTTTCAGCCCGAGTTCAGCGCCTGGAGCACAGCATCTATCCGCAGACCATCGACTGGTTTGCGCGCGGACGTCTCGAACTGCGAGGCGAACAGGCTTGGCTAGATGGTATTGCGCTCGAAGAGCCCATCCTGCGATTCGAGGAAGAATGACACGTTGACGGCACGAGGAGAGTCAGTGCGATTTGTCCTGCTACTGCTGGTATCCCTGTTCGGTTCCGCCGCTGTGCAAGCCGAAGCTGCCGTTCCCACACCTTTCACAGCGACCTTCCTCGCTGAATATCGCGGCCTCGAAGCGGGTACGCTGACGTTCGTTTTCGCGCACGACGCGGCGAGCAATCAGTACAGCTACGAGACGCACGCCAACCCATCGGCGCTGGCTCGATTCTTCGTCAGCCGCGACGGCGTCGAACGCAGTGTCATGACTATCGACGCAACCGGCGTACATCCACAGAGCTGGCGCGTCGACGATGGTAAGTCAGGCAATAAGGAAGACGGCGACCTGCAATTCGACTGGTCGCAGCAGCGCGTGCGCGGCACGATCAAGGGCGAGGCCGTCGACCTGGCCACCGAGCCGGGTTTGCAGGATCGGATTTCAGTGCAGATTGCGGTGATGACGGCGCTGCTGCGGGGGCAGGAGCCGGGGATGATTCCGATGATCGATGACGATCATCTCAAGTACTACCAGTATAAAAAGGGCCGCACGGAAACCATCGATACCAAGATCGGGAAGATCGAGACGGTCGTATATGAAGGCGTACGCGAGAAGTCGAATCGCGTCTCGCGGTTCTGGCTGGCGCCTTCGCTCGGTTATACGCCGGTGCGGGCGGAGCAGGAGCGCAAAGGGAAAGTCGAGACGGTGATGACGTTGATGGAGTTGAAGCGGTAACGCTTTTGCTTCGCGTGGGCGGCTTCGCCGTCCCACGCAAAACAAAGTGCGAAGCTCAAGTCTTAGGCAACGTCACCCCGACCTGCCCCTGGTACTTCCCGCCTCTGTCCTTGTACGACGTTTCGCAGATCTCATCCGATTCCAGGAACAGCATCTGCGCCACGCCTTCGTTCGCGTAGATCTTCGCCGGCAGCGGCGTCGTGTTCGAGAATTCCAGCGTCACATGCCCTTCCCACTCCGGCTCCAGCGGCGTGACATTCACGATGATGCCGCAGCGGGCATACGTCGATTTCCCCAGGCAGATCGTCAGCACGCTGCGCGGAATACGGAAGAATTCAACCGTGCGGGCCAGCGCGAACGAATTCGGCGGAATGATGCACACGTCCGATCTCACGTCGACGAAACTGCCCGAATCGAAATTCTTAGGATCCACGATGGTGGAATTGATGTTGGTGAAGATCTTGA
>JBEVKB010000075.1:0-34482 GCA_040509875.1 Steroidobacteraceae bacterium
GCGCACGATGTGGAACACGGGAGATTCAGAGATGCGCCACTACTCGCCGTACTGTCACCAGGTGGACGAGTGCAGCACACTCGCACACCTGGAACGGATCGTCGGCAGATTGCTCCGAGCTGTGATCTAGCTAGGCGCTCTTGTTCTGTTGCTTGATCACGCTGGTCGCCATCGCGATCATCGACGAGATATCGCTCAGCGTCGCCGGCACGACCAGCGTGCTCGACGCCTCATTGGCAAGCTTGCCGAACTGCTTGACGTATTCCTCGGCCACGCGCAGCTGCATCGCTTCCATGCCGCCACGGCCCGAGAGCGCTTCGCCGACGCGCCGCAGACCTTCGGCCGTTGCCGTCGCCACTGCGAGAATCGCCTCCGCCTGACCGTGCGCCTGGTTGATCTGCAACTGCTTGTTGGCTTCGGATTCCTTGATTACGCGCTGCTTCTCGCCCTCGGCCTGGTTGACCTTGGCGTCACGCTCGCCTTCCGAGGTCAGCACGACCGCGCGTTTCTCGCGTTCGGCGCGCATCTGCTTTTCCATCGCGTGCAGCACATCCTTGGGCGGATTGATGTTCTTGATCTCGTAGCGCAGCACCTTGACGCCCCAGGTACCGGAGGCATGGTCGAGTTCGTTCACCACGTTGGAATTGATGGTACCGCGAGCCTCGAAAGTGCGGTCGAGTTCGATCTTGCCTATCTCGCTGCGCAGCGTGGTCTGGGCGAGCTGGATGATGGCGAAGCGATAGTTGGTGATGCCGTAGCTGGCCTTCGCCGCATCGAGCACCTGCAGGTACAGCACGCCGTCGACGCCGACCTGGACGTTGTCGCGGGTGATGCAGATCTGCTCGGGAATGTCGATCGCCTCTTCCTTCATGTTGTGCTTGTAGGACACGCGCTCGACGAACGGAATCAGGATATGAAAGCCGGCCTGCAGCGTGCGGCTGTAGCGTCCGAGATTCTCGATGACGAAGGCAGTCTGTTGCGGCACGACCTTGGCGGTCTTCGCCAGGATGATGAAGGCAAGGACGGCAAGGACCAGGGCGACATAGAAACCCATGATGTTCTCCACGACAATCTCCTGCTTTCGATTCTTGGTGACGGGCGCGTATCAGGACGACAGCGGTTTCACGTGCAGTGTCAGGCCATCGATATTGGTGATCACAGCCTCGCGTCCCGCTTCGATTGGCTGTACGTCGACGTTACGCGCGGTCCACGACGAACCACGGTAGTCGACGCGACAGCTCTGCCCCGCTTCCAGCAGCGCCGGCACGACGACGCGATCGCCGAGCGTCAGCCGCTGTTCGACATGGCCGCTGCGATTACGAACCAGCGCATAGATGCGGCTGCGAAAGGACACCATGGTGATGATGGACAGCGCGGCAAACACCAGCCACTGCGTCCACGCAGGCAGATCGAGGCCGGCCAGTCCGATCAGGCCGACGATGGCGGCGGACGCACCCATGAACACCAGGTAGAACTGCGCATCGACGACGAACATCTCGACGCCCAGCAGGCCGATTCCGATCACGAGCCAACTCCACCACGGCATGCGACCTCCCGGTTACGGTAATGGCGAATCAAGGCGGATGCATTCAGCAGCGGCATCTTATCAGGAGCGCCGCGGGATCTGCGGAATCGGCCGGTGGGCAGCCGCATCTGGCCGGCAGCAACGCTCAGCGCCCGCCCGGATGCTCCTGGTGCAGGAATCCGTGGGAGCGGATCGCAGGCAGCAGTTCGTTGTCCGCAAATGCACAACCGGTGGTCAGCGGATCGATCTGCCGATGCGCATCGCTGCTGTCGACGCAATCCGTGCGGGCGGCGACACTCGCAAGCATCCGCGTGTATCCCGGTTTCCAGGCTGCGGTGTTGGCGAAACGGGCCCGCAGCGATTTGAGAATCTGCATCCCTGAGAAATCCAAGTCGCCCCAGAAGAATGTAGGCAGCGCGTGCGCCTGGCCAGCGAACCACCAACCTTCGAAAGACTCGCGCTTTGTATCGAGGCCCGGACCGGCGAAATGCAATCGCGCACCGTCGCGATTGCGAATACGCGATGCCGTGCCTCGGAACCCCGCGATATAGACGAGTGCATGATCGCCGACGGCCGCCGGCACTCCATCGCAGGCAGTCGTATACGTATCCTGGTTTTCGATGAACAGAACGGCGCTCATCGTTGCGGGCAGATGAGCCGCGACGACGATGGGACGTTCGCGAATCTGCAATTGCGGGAACAGCGTAGCGACCAGCTCCGCACGATCGTCCAGCACTTTCGAGTCGCCCCAGAAACAGAGCGCACTGAGCTGGCGCAACGTGTATGACTGCGTCAGCTCGCCAAGATGCGCGAACGCGTCGACGACTTGGGCAGGCGTGCGTCCCTCGATTGGAATGCGGCGCGCAGCGAGCGCTGTCACTCCCCCCGGGAAACGATGCGCTTGGTCTTCAACCGCGCGACGCCACGTTAGCGTTGCCGACTCAACAGCCGCACGACCGAGCCAGGCCCTGAGAATATTTTCACTCGCGGGCGGAAAGGCGAGTTTTGCGCCATGCCACGGCGGATCGTAAGGACCCCGCCGTCCCGCGCGGATTTCGAGCACGCCCGCTCGCACCAGTTGATTGACGAAAGCCCAGATCTGGTCGGCGCCGGCGTCGTTTCTGTCCAGCGCCGGCAACTGCGGAAGCGCCGACAGTACGATCGCCTTCTCACGCGAGTCGCCCGGCTGCCGGTCGAAGCGATCGAGCACAGCGGCGAGCAGCGCCTGGATGCCAGGCTCCTCAGCAAGCCAGGCAGGCGGTGGCAACTCCTCAGACATCGCTCATGAAATCCAGCTCCGCCTGTTGTTGCACGGAGCGGCGATGCTGCGCCCACAACTCTCCGATGCGCGGAACGTTGCACTCCTTGCGGTCGACGAGCACACGCGTGTGCAGCTGTCCGCGCGGCACGCTCGGCACTTTGGCGAACACGAATTCGTTGCTGATGAGATCCATGAACGGCCCGCACTTGCTGGTGGGCATGATGAACAACAGCTGCAGGCCCAGGGTCCGGGTCAGGTAGTCGATGACTTCGCGGGAACGGCTCTCGTCCATCTTGGAGAAGGCTTCGTCGACCAGCACCATGCGCAGATGGTTGGTGCCTTCGGCGTAACGCAGCGCCGAAGTGATGCTGGCGGCGCGGATGATATAGGCAGGCGTTTCGAGCTGGCCGCCGCTGCCCGTGCCGTACTCGGACAGCGCGATCGGTGGCTTGCCCTCGACCTGCTTGTAGATCTCGTAGCGATAGTAATTACGATAGTCGGCGATGCGTTCGAGTTCGCGCTGCGACTTCTGCTCGTCTGCGCCGAGCAGCAAGCCCATCAAGGCATCGCGCACCGCCATCGACTTCGGCGACAGCTGCGTCTCGAACAGGGCCGAGCCCTCACCCATCGCCGGATTGCGGACCACTTCCTCGAAGAACTTCCAGTACTCGCGAAATTCCGGCACCCAGTCGGCGTCGAACTTGAACTGCTCGCGATCCGAGCCGAAACGATGATTGACCAGCTCCTTGTTCAACAGGTCGAGCTGGCGGCGTCCATCCAGGATGGCCTGGTAGATTTCCTGGCACAGGTGCGCAACGAAAGCGTCGTTGAAGCTCACCTTCAGCGCCTTCAGCTGTTCGTGCTTGTCGACCAGCACGTTGTTGCGCAGGATGTTGTAGACGCGGTCGATCTCTCGTCGCAGTCCGCAGATGACCCGGAAGAGCGCGGCGTCGTAGCTGCCCGCATAAGCGCTGTAGACGATCGAGTATCCCGGCTGGCACTTTTGATTGTGCTGCTGGATGGCGTTGTCGACTGCCCGTTCCGCCTTTCGCAGGCGCTCTTCGATAGCCTCCCGATCCAGCGCGGCGCGCTGGGCATCCAGCGATTTCGCCTCCCGGTCGGCGAACTGCAGGCGCGCTTCGAGATCGAACTCGGGCCAATCGACGTGCAGCGCGCGCAGGCTTTCCTCAGCCTCAGCCATCGCCTCCTGCGCAACGGTTTTCTGTTCGCCAAGGCGTTCGATGCGCCGTTCAACCTCGGCGCGGCGATTGCTCAACTCACCGGCCTGCTGGTTCAGCAAGGCAAATTTCTGCATCTCTTGCAGCTCTTCCGCCTTGAGTTCCGCGAGCTTCACGTCCAGCGATTGATATTCGGTGACGTCGAGCTGACGGATCAGCATCTCGGCAGCGCCGATCTCACGGTGCAGCGTCAGCACGCCGCCCATCAGGTCGCCGTAGATGAGCGGCTGCAATTTATCCACGGCATCGAGCAAGCGTGAGCTTTCCTGCATCCGCTCATTGGCGTCGCGCCGGTTGACGACCAGCTCTTCGAGTTCGATTCGTCGTGCGCGCAACGCTCGCTCGCGGGCTGCAATGCCGAATACCAGGTCGGCATCGGGAATGTCGCAACGGAACATTGCGTAACTGCCCGAGCCCATGCCGTCGGCAGTCACGCCTCGTGCTGTCCGGCGCAACTCTTCGGTCGTCTCGACGCGTACGACCGTGCCATAGCTTGCGATCAGGAAAGCCTGCGCAATCGCATGCGTGAATTTCAGCACATTGACGATGGAATCGACCGCGGGCTTGGTGCGTGCCGCATCCCGCAACGCCTTGGCGCCTTGCACGACGCGAGCGCGATTATCCCGGCCCGGCATCGAACGCACGATCTGGATGGCGTCTGCCTCGTGTTCTTCATCGACGATGATGTTGAAACGCGCGCCGCCGATATAACCTTCGATCGCCATCTGCCAGCGCGCATCGACGACTTCGATGTGATCGCACAGCACGCGGGGATCGGCCTTTGGCAGTTGCGTGCGGATGGCGACGAGCGCGCGCTCCACATATGCGGGATACACGGTCTGCTTGGCTTCGAGCCGCTCGACTTCCTGCTGCTTCTGCTGCCATTGGCTGGACAGCTGCTCGTATTTCTGGCGACGGCGGTGATTGGTTTCCGCAAGCAGGTCGCGACGACTCGCTCGATCGGCATCTACGCGTTTCCAATGATCCGCCAGTTCCGTGTGCGCTCGTTGCACGATGCGGGCCTGGTCCAGATGCTTCTCCAGCATCGACAGGTCGCCGGTGTGGTCGCGTTGGAGCAAGCGGGCGAGATCGACATCGGTCGACTTTTCGGTCGCCCGCGCCTGATCGAGCAGCTGTCGAGCGTGCATGTCGGTGAGTTGCGGTAGCTCAGTCATCAACGATGCCGAGCCGATCAGCGTGTGCAGTGTACGAACGCTCCGCAGGTTCTCCTGCACCTGCCGGTCCTGGCCCAGCAATTCGCGAACGGTGTCTGCAAGGCGGCTATCGAGCGCCTTGCACTGTTTCTCCAGTTCATCCTTGCGCCGCAGAGGCTCGACCGTCTGTCGCTGCGCTTCCAGCATCACGACGGCGTGATGCGTCTGTGCGCGACGCAGTTCGGTCAGCGCCAGCTCGGAATGATTTTCCTGCAGCAGCCGTTCGATCGATTCGCGTTCGTTGCGTTCGACCAGGTACTGATCCTGGCGTTGCAGGTAGAGCGCGCGTGCCTGCGAATAGTCGAGCGTGATCTTTTCGGTCCAGCCCTCGATGTATTCCTGTGCGTGATTGCCAGCCTGCTCCAGCAGTAGCGTGCTGTCCTTGAGCGCCTGCGCCTCGCGTTCCATGCCGTGAATCGTCTTGAGCTGGCTGGACACTGCGCGGACTGCTTCCGTCAGGTCGCGACGCTCGAGCACTTCATCGGCCACGAACTCGTTGATGCCGCTGACGGGCTTGTAAGCCATGAAGCGGGAGAACGCTCGCGCTGCGGCCATTGCTTCGCGTTCCGAAACCGAATCGCGTTTGCCGCGCAATGCGCCGTAAAGACGACGCAGGTAGGCGCGCTTCTGATCGTAGCGTTCGACTGCTCGCTGCCCGAAGCGCGAGATCAACACTTGCTGAACCTGGTCGAGCAGGACGATGTGCGAAATGTCGCCGCGCTTCTGCATGAATGCCGAGAGGTCGAGTTCGATACCGGGCAGTACGAAGAACGCCAACAGGTCTTCGCGTGCGAGCGGCTGCTTGCCTGACTGATCGAGGAAGGCGCGCACTGCGACGATGGCTGTAAAGGGTTCCGCCGATTCGCCGCTGGTGGGATGGAAGACGGCGGCGAGATAGCCATCGGTCGGATCGACGCGGGCAAAACTTCCGTCATCGCAGCCGAGTACGTAAGACGCCAGCGTTCGTACACGCTTGCCGCCGCGACCGCGCTGCGTGGTCTCTTCCTGTCCCGGGTTGTAGTGGAACAGGTTTTCGTGGGCCGCCGTCATCACCGTCTGGATTGCATCCGCCGCAGTTGTTTTTCCGGAGCCGTTGGCGCCGGAGAACAGGCTGATGGGACCGAAGTCGAACTCGCCATCCGGGACGTTGCCCCAGTGGACGAACACCAGGCGTTTAAGAAACATGGCCGGTCTCCGGTTTTGGCGCGGACGGATTCTCCGGCGGCGACAACGCGTCGATGGCGTCGTTGCTCACGAAGTCCACGATCATGGGATGAATCTTCACCCACGCCTCGGTCTGGTCCAGGTCGTCCTCCTCGCGATATTCGATCAGCCGCAATTGACGCAGGCGACGAAAGACAGCGCGACGTTCGGTGGCTTTCTCCGGGAGACTGCGACTCAGCCAGTTTTTCATCGCGAGGCTGATCGCCTCCAGCAGTTCGGTCGCATAGCCGCGATCGTCCAGTTTGCCTTCGCGCACAGCCTTGTCGTACTGGGCGCGCAGCACCAGGATCAAAGCGACTTCGTTCTGGGTGAGATTGGCGCGCAAACTGCCGCTGAATGCCTGGTCTTCGGCCTGGTCCATGCCGGGCGTGCGGCTGCCGGGTGGATATAGGCGGACGTATTCGAAGCGGCGGTCGTGATACAGCTCGATGCCTTGCAACGCCAGCACTTCGGCGGTGAGTTCCTCGACGCGGATGAAACGATCGTAGAGTTCGCGCGTCGTCTTCGAATCGTCGCGCACCAGCACGCCGTAGTTCATCAGGCGGACCAGCAGTTCGCGCAGTTCTTCGACGGAGACGGCAGCGCTATCGAGCCGTTGCTCCAGGTACTCATTCAACCGCATGACTGATTTCCACGTGGCTGGCTGCCAGCTCGCTGTTGATTGGGGATGACGGCGCCGGGGACTCGATCACGCGGATCACGAACTCGTCCATGCCGTCGAAGAACTCGCTGCGCGTGCGATTACCCGTGGGCCGCACGTCGAAACGGTAGCCCGCGTGCCTGGTGGCAGCGCTGCCGACTTCGATCACGTGCGCTGCGTATAACAGTTCGCGCGCGTCACGGATTGGCAGCACCGTCGTGCGCACTTCATGACCGCCGGCTAACGCGTCGACCAGGTAGTCGTGCATGTGACGATTGTTGACTGTGAAGGCTCGCTCGAGTGCCTGCTCGATGAACAGCCGCCGGCGTGCGACGGGATCGTCCACTGCCACTGCTTCCGCCGCAGTACTGACGATGCGTTTGCGTTCGGAGTTGTACAGGCGCAGGTGATCGGGATCGACGAAGCTTACGTTCAGCACAGCGAGATGCTCGGCGGCCAGCATCAATTGCCGATCCTGCTGCTCCGCCGGCATGGCGGCGAGCGTTGCGAAGGCATCCAGCAACGCATGCTGGCTGGCTTCCGAGAAGCTCAACTGGCGTAGCAGGATGTCGGCACGGCGCGTGAATCCGTGAAGCGCGTTGCGCAGGGCCGGTAGCATGATCTCGGCGGCGCTGTGCAGTCGACTTTCGATCTGATCGAGCAGTTGCAGGTAGACGGAGCGCTTGCCATCCGAGACCAGTTCCGGAGCGAGACGACGTAGTTCGCGTTCGACGGCCGCCTTGGTCTCCCTGCGTTGTGAGCGCGCACGTCGCAGCAGTCCATCGAGCTCATCGCGATACTTCACGACGCTGTCTTCCGAGAAGCGCATCGCGAGATCGGGCATGAAGCGCTTCTCCATGAAATCGAAGAACTCCGCGCTCGCCCTTTGCACCAGTTGCTGAGCTTCGACTTCGCGCACGAGCTGGCGTTTGCGTTCGTCCAGCTCGGCGATGACATCCGAGAAGTCGGCGACGATGCGTTCGGAGTATTCGTAGGCATCCAGCAGGTCGTACGCTTCCTGCTTGTCTAGAAATGAGCGCAGCGCGCTGCATGTGTTGCGGGTATTGCGATGACGCGTACGGTAGCGACCGCCTTCGATCTCGTGCATGGGCTGGGTGAACAGCCGCCCGATGCGCGAAAAACTATACGTGCTGGTCAAGGTGACTTCATCGACCTGCCGTTCGATCCAGCCGTATTCCATCAGCAGGTTCAGCATCCAGGTAGCCTGCTCACGCTCGCCGCGCGGCGGTGGCGATGTTTCGTCGTCCGACTCATCGAACACCGGCGTGCGGGTGATGGTTTCCTGGAACACTTCTATGACCAGGTCACGTTGTACGACGCGACTGTAGTCGGCCAGGGAACTGTAGAGGCGTGAATACAATGCGCGCAGGCAGGCAACGACCTGCTCCCGATACTTCCCGGTCAGCGGACGAAAGAAATGCAGCCGCTGGTCGGCGAAGAAGATCGGGCGGTTGTCCATGGACCGCTGATTCTATTACCCGGTGGCGCGCAAAGCATGGGAAAAAGAGGGCGCAGACGGCTCCTCTTCATTCTTCGCCGGATCGCCGTCTTATCTCCTCCCCCGGCGACCGGGGGAGGATTAAGGTGGGGGCGTTCCGGAATCTGGAGACGCAAGGATGCGCGACCCTCTCACGCAATCCCGTGCGCGGGAGTTGAGAAATCGACTGACGAAAGCCGAATGGCGGCTCTGGCTGTATCTGCGCCGACGCTGGTTGGCGGGGTACAAATTTCGCAGGCAAATGCCGATCGGTCCTTATATCGCGGACTTCGCTTGCCTGAGCGCTGCGGTGATCGTCGAACTGGACGGCGATCAGCATTCTGAGAGTCGCTATGAAGACTATGTTCGGGATGAGTATCTGAGGGAGCGAGGGTTTCGGGTGCTGCGGTTCAGTAATCTGGACGTATTGAAGCAGGTAGAGAGGGTACTGAACGTGATCGATGCCGCTCTCAAGGAGGCCAGCACTGGTGAAGTGATCGGGGGAGGAGAGAAGACGCCCCCACCTCGATCCTCCCCCGGCGACCGGGGGAGGACGGTAAGAAAAGGACCGGAGAAAAAGGATACATAGCGCCAAAAAGAAAGCCCCGCATAAGCGGGGCTTTCAGTTGCGGGAGCCGGAAGCTCCCGCGGATAGCGAATCGACGGAAGTCGATTACATGTCCATGCCACCCATACCGCCCATTCCGCCCATGCCACCGCCGCCGCCGCCGTGTGCATGTTCAGCTTCATCCTTCGGAGCCTCGGCGATCATCACCTCGGTCGTCAGGAGCAGGCCGGCAACCGACGCTGCATTCTGCAGGGCCAGGCGCGTGACCTTGGTCGGATCCAGGATGCCCATGTCGAGCATGTCGCCGTAAGTGCCCGTGGCGGCGTTGTAGCCGTACGTGCCCTTGCCGTCCTTCACTTTCGCGAGGACCACGGCGGCATCTTCACCGGCATTGGTGACGATCTGGCGCAGCGGCTCTTCGATCGAGCGCGACAGGATGCGGATGCCGAAACCCTGATCTTCGTTCTTGGCAACGAGCTTCTCGATTGCCTTCTGCGCGCGGATCAGAGCGACGCCACCACCAGGAACCACGCCTTCTTCAACGGCGGCACGGGTCGCGTGCAGCGCGTCTTCGACGCGGGCCTTCTTTTCCTTCATTTCGATTTCGGTCGCAGCGCCGACCTTGATCACGGCAACACCGCCGGAGAGCTTGGCAACGCGCTCCTGCAGCTTTTCCTTGTCGTAGTCGGAAGTCGCTTCTTCGATCTGGCGGCGGATCTGTTCGACCCGTGCCTTGATCTCAGCGCCCTTGCCCTTGCCGTCGATGATGGTCGAATTTTCTTTCTCGACCACGATCTTCTTGGCTTCGCCGAGGTCGTTCAGGGTCGCCTTCTCGAGCGACAGGCCGACTTCTTCGGAGATCACGGTGCCGCCGGTGAGGACAGCAATGTCCTGCAGCATGGCTTTGCGACGATCGCCGAAACCAGGCGCCTTCACTGCAGCCACCTTGACGATGCCGCGGATGGTGTTGACGACCAGGGTCGCCAGCGCTTCGCCTTCGACGTCTTCGGCAACGATCAGCAGCGGACGGCCGGCCTTGGCAATGCCTTCCAGCAGCGGCAGCATTTCGCGAACGTTCGAGATCTTCTTTTCGTACAGCAGCACGAACGGATTTTCGAGTTCCGCGGTCTGGTTCTGCTGGTTGTTGATGAAGTAAGGCGACAGGTAGCCGCGATCGAACTGCATGCCTTCGACGACATCCAGTTCGTTCTGCAGGCCCGAGCCTTCTTCGACGGTGATCACGCCTTCCTTGCCGACTTTTTCCATCGCGTCGGCAATGGTCTTGCCGATCGATTCATCGGAGTTCGCCGAGATCGTGCCGACCTGGGCAATCGCCTTCTGGTCCTTGCAGGGCTTGGACAGGCGCTTGAGTTCCTCGACGGCAGTGGCGACTGCAGTGTCGATACCGCGCTTGAGGTCCATCGGGTTGGCGCCGGCAGCGACGGCCTTGAGGCCTTCGCGAACGATCGCCTGCGCGAGCACGGTGGCGGTGGTGGTGCCGTCGCCGGCTTCGTCAGACGTGTTGGAAGCGACTTCCTTCACCATCTGCGCGCCCATGTTCTCGAACTTGTCCTTCAGCTCGATTTCTTTGGCAACCGAGACGCCGTCCTTGGTGACGGTGGGGGCGCCGAAGCTCTTCTCGAGCACTGCGTTGCGACCCTTGGGACCGAGCGTTGCCTTGACGGCGTTCGCAAGGATATTTACGCCGCGCAACATGCGCGCACGAGCGTCATCGCTGAAACGTACTTCTTTAGCAGCCATGTGACTTAAACCTCTGAAACTGGAATTGTTCGAATGGGATCGGAAACTGCGCGGGCCGCGTCAGACGCGACACCAGTCGCTTTATTTCTCGATCACGGCCATGACGTCTTCTTCGCGCATCACGAGAAGTTCGTCGCCATCGACCTTGACTTCGGTGCCGCTGTACTTGCCGAACAGGATGTTGTCGCCGACTTTGACGTCGAGCGGACGCACATTGCCGTTCTCGAGGATCTTGCCCTTGCCCACGGCAATGACCTTACCCTTGATCGGCTTTTCGGTAGCCGAGTCCGGGATCACGATGCCGCCCGGGGAGGTGCGCTCTTCTTCGAGACGCTTGATGATCACGCGATCGTGCAACGGACGAATTTTCTCAGCCATAGCGGTAAGACCTCGACTTTTATGTATCGATTCGGGTTGGAATTTCAGGAGTTGGGGAAAGGCTTGGGGACTCGTAACATCCTTGAGGCCGTTAGCACTCACCCCTGACGGGTGCTAATAATAGGGGCCGAATGTTTAATTTCAAGGGAAATTTCTTTTGCGGTTTTTGGCTATTGCGCTCCGCGACGGCGCGCGGCAGTGCCGGCAGCTTTGAGCTAACATCATGAGCGAACAAGTAATTCTCGCGTTTTCCAGCTGCCCGGACGAGGCCACCGCGCGGCGCATCGCCACCGCTTTGGTCACCGAGGGCCTGGTGGCATGCGCCAATCGGCTCAACCCCATACAGTCCACTTATGTTTGGGACGGGCGTCTGCAAGAAGAAACCGAGGTTCTGGTAATAATGAAAACCATCGCAGCGACGCTGCCGGCACTGACTGCGCGCCTGAAGCAATTGCATCCCTACGAACTGCCCGAACTGGTAGCCATTCCCGTCACGGGCGGGAACGAACCGTACCTGGATTGGGTCCGAGGGTGCGCAATCAACAAGGATAAGGATCGACACCAGTGATGAACCACATCCAGCGGCTTGCCGGCTTCTCGGCAGCGCTACTTCTAGCAATCCTGGCGGCGGACGGCGCATGGGCGATGGACCAGCCGCTGCCGGCCGAACGGGCCTACCACTATGCCACCCGTGTCGAGGGCGACCGGCTGATCGTGAAATGGACGGTCGAGCCGGGTTATTACCTGTACCGCAAGAAGATGAGCGTTGCCTCGACCGCGGCGACGGCACGCATCGGCGAACCATCCTGGCCCAAGGGCGAGAACCATCACGACGAATACTTCGGCGACCAGGAAATCTATCGCGGCAGCTTCGAAGTCGCCGCGCCGATCGAGATTACCGGCGCCCGTCCGCAGACGCTGCCTCTGGAACTGCGACTGCAGGGCTGTGCCGACGCCGGCTTCTGCCACCCGCCGCAGAAATGGAAGACCGAAGTAGCACTGCCGACGGCGGCGACCGCGAATTCGAGTCCAGCGCCGAGTCGCAACCTGGGACTCTTCAGCCGCAAATCGTCGCCCGACAACGAATTCCTGCCGCCCGATGAGGCATTCAAATTCGGCGCGGGATTGGAGAGCGCGGGCTCGGTGGCGCTCACCTGGATCATCGCCGACGGTTATTACCTGTACCGCGATCGCATCATCATCAAGGCCGACGGCGATGCGCAGGTCGGCAAGCTGGTCACGCCGAAAGGCGAGATGAAGCACGACGAGACCTTCGGCGACACCATCGTGTATCACGAGATGCTCGAAGCCAGTCTGCCTCTATCGCGGGCCGCGAATTCCGGCGGCAAGTTGAATCTCACCGTGTCGTACCAGGGCTGTGCCGAAGGCGGCCTGTGCTACAACCCGATCGTCAAGACCGTGGCGCTCGAACTGCCGCAAACGAATGTGGCAACGCAGATACCCGCGCAGGTCGAGCCGAGCGCATCGACGAATACGCTGGTCGCAACGACCGGCCCTGTCGCCGATGAGAATGTCACTGTCTCCGAACAGGATCGCCTGGCCGCGGCCTTGCGCGGCGGGAACGTCGTCTATGCGCTGTTCACGTTCTTCGTCGCCGGCCTGCTGTTGTCGCTGACACCATGCGTGCTGCCGATGATCCCGATTCTCTCCGGCATCATCGTCGGCCAGGGCGACAAGGTCACACGCGCGCGCAGCTTCTCGCTCGCATTCACTTATGTGCAGGGCATGGCGCTGACTTACGCAGCAGCCGGTGCAATATTCGTTCTCGCATTCAAACAGGCGCCGCAGGCGTTTTTCCAGCAACCGTGGATCATCATGTTGATGGTGCTGCTGTTCATCGCACTGGCCTTTGCGATGTTCGGCGCCTACACGCTGCAATTGCCGAGCGCCCTGCAGACGCGACTGACCAATGTCAGCAACCAGCAGAAGTCTGGAACGTTCATCGGCACCTTCATCATGGGTGCGTTGTCGGCGCTGGTCGTCACCGCCTGCGTCGCTCCGGCCATCATCGCGGCGCTGTCGGTCATCAGCCAGAGCAAACAGATACTGCTCGGGGCGGCCGCGCTCTACGCAACGGGGCTCGGGATGGGCGTACCGCTGCTGATCGTCGGGGCTTCCGCTGGATCGCTGCTACCGAAAGCCGGACCATGGATGGATACGGTGAAGCAGCTGTTCGGCGTGCTGTTCATCGGCGTCGCGATCTACCTGGTCGAACCGCTCGTGCCCGATGCAGTGACCATGCTGCTGTGGTCGGCGCTCGCGGTGATCTCCGGCTTCTGGATCTTCTCGCTCAAGACGCGTGGCGGCGGTCCGGCGCCATCGCCATTACGTGCCGGTGGATTGCTGGTTCTTATCTACGGCGTGATCCTGTTGCTGGGCCTGGCATCGGGAGGCCACGATCCGCTCGAGCCGCTGGAGCAGCTGACGAATCGCACCGACACCGCAGGCGCCGCACCGGCGACGGAGCTGGTCTTCAAACGCATCAAGTCGGTGGACGACCTGAATCGGGAAGTCGCGGCGGCCAGCGCTGCGGGCAAGCCCGTCATGCTGGATTTCTATGCGGACTGGTGCGCGTCGTGCAAGGAGATGGAGAAGTACACGTTCACCGATCCCGCCGTGCGCAGCGCCCTGGCAAACGTCGTGCTGCTACAGGCTGACGTGACCGCCAACGACGATGCCGACAAGGGCCTGTTCACGCGGTTCGAGATTTTCGGACCGCCCACCATCGCGTTCTTCGACGCGACCGGTGTCGAGAGCAAGAATCACCGGGTGGTGGGATATATGAAGGCGGACAAGTTCGCACCGCATGTCAGGGCGGCCATTGCCGGCTGAGGCCGCGCTTGCTCTTCGGCCATGGTTACCGCGAGAATCCGCGGCTCGTTGAGGGACTCGGGGGCAGCTTGAAATCCAGTTTAGTTCTCAATGTCGTCGTGGCAGCGGTCGCTGCCGGCGCCGGCTATGCCATTTACACAGGGATGTTCTCCTCGACACCACCGGCTGCCGAGGCGCCTGCCAGTAATGTCGCGGCGGCGCCTGCCGAACCCGCTGACCAAGAATCCGCCGTTCCGACTGAACTGCCCGAGTTCGTGCTGGCCGATCGCGATGGCGCGCAGCGCTCCATCCGCAGCTGGACCGATAAATCCATGGTGGTGAATTTCTGGGCCACCTGGTGCGGCCCATGCCGTAGAGAGATTCCGTTGCTGAAAAAGCTGCAGCAGGCCAATGCGGCCGCCGGTTTCCAGGTCGTCGGCGTCGCCGTGGACGAGCGCGCCGAGGTGCTGAAATATGCGCAGGAAATCGACCTCGACTATCCCATCCTGATCGGCCTGGATGACGGCATGGACGCGGTGGGCAAGTTCGGCATGGGCTCGCTGGGCTTTCCCTTCACCGTGTTCACCGACAAACAACATCGCATCGTGGCGACCCACCTCGGCGAACTCACCAATGCGCAGGCGACGATCCTCCTGGGCGTCGTCACGCGGGTCAATTCCGGAGAATTGACCCCAGCGGCCGCGCGCGTCCAAGCGGCAAAGGAAGTCGCCGCGCTGCCTCCTCCCGTCAAATCCTAGCGAGCGATCACGCGCTCGACGCGCTTTCGTAAGAGCCGCGAAGACTATCTGTCGGCAGTAATGCCGGTTCCGCAGCCTCTTCGCGAGTCCAAGGACCGGCACCGGTCACGGTCTGCCAGCTATACCATCGCCAAAATGACTGGAAACTGGTAAAACTCGCGGCCATCTTCTTGTAACGCTCGCGACAAGCTTCTCCCAACGCAGTCCATGGCTCACCTGCTCCTGCTCAATGGCCCCAATCTGAACCTGCTCGGCACACGCGAGCCCGGGCTCTATGGCGCGTTGACCCTGGAGCAGATCGTTACGCACACGGCGCAGCTGGCCGCGGAAATGTCGCATCACCTGTCGGCGTTCCAGAGCAATTCGGAAAGCGAACTCATCGCGCGCATCCACGAGGCGCCGGGATCGCATGTCGCGTTCATTATTTTCAATCCCGCCGCGTTCACGCATACCAGCGTGGCGCTACGGGACGCTCTGCTCGCGGTGAAGATTCCATTCATCGAAGTGCACTTGAGCAATGTGCATGCCCGGGAGCCATTCCGGCAGCACTCGTATTTCTCCGACGTCGCCGTCGGCACCATTACCGGGCTCGGTGGGATGGGGTATGAGCTGGCGCTGCGCGCAGCCAACCATCATCTCGCCGCAGTCCATCGTTAAACGAGAAGAACAAGAGGGTTCTGCATGGATATCCGCAAGGTCAAGAAACTGATCGAACTCCTCGAAGAGTCGGGCATAGCCGAAATCGAGATCAAGGAAGGTGAAGAGTCGGTGCGGATCAGCCGCTACCAGGGCGGCATCGCACCGTCCCCCGTCTATCAATATGCGCCCGCGCCCGTCGCGAGTGCGGCGCCTGCCGCCATCGCAGCCGCTCCAGCTGCAGCGCCTGCTCCGGCCGCGAAGCCCGATCACACCGTAACCGCTCCGATGGTCGGGACGTATTACGCGTCGGCCGCGCCTGGCTCCAAGGCCTTCGTCGACATCGGCAGCGAAGTGAACGTCGGCGATACGCTGTGCATCATCGAAGCCATGAAAATGATGAACCAGATCGAGTCCGACAAGGCCGGGCGGGTCACGGCGGTCATGGTCAAGAATGGCGATCCGGTCGAATTCGGACAGCCGCTCTTCATTATTGAATAAGCATCATCGAATGAGCACCGGGTGATGGCGCCATCCACATCACCCTGCAAGTTGGCTCCGGGCCTGGGCGCGCCGAAGAAGACTCCGCAGCTCCCGCCCACTCTTGAAGGACCTCGACAAGAAACATGCTTGAAAAAGTAGTCATCGCCAATCGCGGCGAAATTGCGCTCCGCATCCTGCGCGCATGCCGCGAACTGGGAATCAAGACGGTGGCGGTGCATTCCACCGCCGACTTCAACCTGAAACACGTGCTGCTGGCGGACGAATCGGTGTGCATCGGGCCGCCGTCATCGAAGGACAGCTACCTGAACATGCCGGCCATCATCAGCGCCGCCGAAGTGACCGACTCGGTCGCCATTCATCCGGGCTACGGCTTCCTGTCGGAGAATGCGGACTTCGCCGAGCGCGTCGAGAAGAGCGGCTTCATCTTCATCGGACCGAAGGCCGAGACTATCCGCATGATGGGCGACAA
Organism: Steroidobacteraceae bacterium; assembly: GCA_040509875.1. Taxonomy (GTDB): domain Bacteria; phylum Pseudomonadota; class Gammaproteobacteria; order Steroidobacterales; family Steroidobacteraceae; genus Steroidobacter. Next base: position 16,507 of record JBEVKB010000075.1, read on the forward strand.
GGTTTCGGCGATCCGCGTAATGAAGGCAGCTGGCGTGCCCTGCGTACCCGGCTCCGGCGGCCCACTCGGCGAAGTGCCCGAAGAAAACTTCCGCATCGCTCGCGAACTGGGTTATCCCGTCATCATCAAGGCCTCGGGCGGCGGCGGCGGACGCGGCATGCGCGTCGTGCACAGCGAAGCTACTTTGCTGAATGCCATCAACGTGACGCAGGCCGAAGCCATGGCGGCGTTCAGCAATCCCGAAGTCTACATGGAGAAGTTTCTCGAGAAGCCGCGCCACATCGAAGTGCAGGTGCTGGCCGATCATTACGGCAACGTCGTGCACCTGTTCGAACGCGACTGTTCGCTGCAGCGTCGCCACCAGAAGGTCATCGAAGAAGCGCCGGCTCCGGGCATCTCTCCCAAGCAGCGCAAGATGATCGGCGAGCGTTGTATCGCCGCCTGTCGCGAAGTCGGATATCGCGGCGCCGGCACGCTAGAGTTCCTGTACCAGGACAACGAGTTCTATTTCATCGAAATGAACACGCGCGTGCAGGTGGAGCACCCGGTCACCGAGCAGATCACCGGCATCGACATCGTGAAAGCGCAGCTGCGCATTGCGGGCGGCGAACGCCTGCCCTGGACGCAGAACGATATCTCGATCCGCGGCCACGCCATCGAATGCCGCATCAACGCCGAGGATCCGAAAGGCTTCATCCCCTCGCCCGGGCCGGTGAAACTGTTTCATTCGCCAGGCGGCCCCGGCATCCGCGTCGACAGTCACTTGTACAGCGGCTATGTCGTGCCGCCGTTCTACGATTCGCTGATCGGCAAAGTGATCGCCTATGGCGAGGATCGCGACACCGCCATCGCACGCATGAAGAACGCGCTGTCGGAGATGGTGATCGAAGGCATCAAGACCAACATTCCGCTGCACCAGGAAATCTTCAATCACGCCGCGTTCAAGGGCGGTGGACTGGATATTCACTACCTGGAGAGGCGACTGGGAATCAAGTGAGGGAGCGCCGGGCCTGGGCCAACGGGCCTGGGTCGGATGAAGAGCAGTCGCCGCTTCATGTGACTGTTCCCGTATCCACCTTCATACCGTAGCTCGTAGCCCCAGGCCCCATGCCCTTCCTGCAACTCACTTTTGCCATCGGCGCGCTCGATCCGGAACCGTTCGAAGACGCGTTACTGGGTGCGGGCGCTGTGTCGATCACGCTCGAGGATGCGGCCGACAACCCGGTGCTCGAACCCGCGCCGGGCACGACTCCGTTATGGGAAAGCGTGCGTATCAAGGCACTGTTCGATGCGGCCGCCGATTCCGATGTGCTGAGCCTGCTGCTGCAACAGCAGTTGTCGGAACTGCCGCCGCTCGATTTTGCGATCGTCGCCGACCGCGTCTGGGAACGCGAATGGCTCAAGGACTTCCATCCGATGCGGTTCGGCCGTCGCCTGTGGGTGTGCCCGGATCGCCAGCGGCCGACACCCGAGGCGTTGCACACCGCTGAAGGCGCGCCTCCTTGCTTCATCGATCTCGACCCCGGTCTCGCCTTCGGCACCGGCACGCATCCGACGACCGCCCTGTGCCTCGAATGGCTCGATGGCGCGCAACTCGCGGGCAAGACGCTGATCGACTACGGCTGCGGCTCGGGTGTACTCGCCATCGCCGCGCTCAAACTGGGAGCGAAGCATGCCGTCGCAGTCGACATCGATCCGCAGGCAATCACGGCCACGCTCGAAAACGCCGCTCGCAACGATGTCTCGGCGCGCATCGAAGTTTCCAGCGTGACAGCAATGAAGTGGGTGCCGGCGAACATCCTGGTGGCGAACATTCTCGCGGAACCGCTCGAAGCGTTGGCGGCGTCGCTCGCGTCGCTGGTCGTTTCCGGCGGACACCTGGTTCTGTCGGGATTGCTCACCGAACATGCGGAACGGGTGGCAGCGCGCTATGCGCCGTGGTTTGATATCGCGCCCATGTCGATTCGCGACGGCTGGGCACGTCTCGATGGCGTGCGGCGCGCGGATCCCGTCTGACAAGCCCCAGGAATTAACGCGGCGTGCTGACTCAGTGCCCGAATTGCGAGACCACCTTCCGCGTCACCAGCGAGATCCTTCGCGTGGCGCAGGGCCAAGTCCGTTGCGGCCGCTGCCAGACTCAGTTCGACGCCTTACAGCGCCTGATCGAAGAACGCGCGCCGTCAACGCCTGAACCGATACAGCCGCGCCCTGCGCCTGTAGCAGCGATGGTTGGCGCCGAGGAGATTTCCGACATCGAAGTCGAGGAGGAGCGCGACTCTCTCGAAGAAATCACCATGGAAGGCAAGCGCATCGAGATCAGCGGCACCTACCGTGTCCTCGATGCGGCGGATACCGGCAACACGCATCTGCGCAAGGAAGTCGTCGAAGAATGGATGGAAGTCGAGGACGACGTCGGCAGCGATGACGAGACGCCGGAAGGTTACGTCGATGTCAGTGCGCAAGCCGCCGTCGAAGAGGCCGAGGAGTTCGATGAGCTGGAGGACTCGCGCGAACGACTGCTCGACAGAAACTTCGACGCTGCCGACGCCATACCCCTGCAGGACGCAGGGAAGAAACACTGGCAAAGCGCAACCCCGGACGACTCCCAGGACGAAGAGATCCACGACGACGTCCGCGCGTGGCGGCGATCCATGGAGGAACTCGAATCCCCGGCGGAGCCCGACGGTCTCGACGACTTGGCGCTCGACAATGGACCTGCGCGCAGCTCATCCGCCGCCCTGGTCTGGAAGATTCTCTTCGTCCCGCTAGTGCTGCTGCTGGTGGTGCAGGTCGTGCATCACAATCGCGCCGAGCTCGCCCGCAATCCCCGCGTCGGCGAACAACTAATGCAGGTGTATCGCGCATTGAATCTCGACCTCACGCCCGATTGGAACCTGCATGCTTACGAAATCAGGCAATGGGGCGTGATTACGGATGCCGCGGCTCCCGGCACGTTGAAAGTTCGCGCCAGCCTCATCAACCGCGCGGATTTTCCACAGCCCTACCCTTTGCTCAAGCTGGTGCTCGAGGATCGCTGGGGAGAGCAGGTGCGCGCGCGCGAATTCGATCCCGCCGACTACCTCGACCCCGGTGTCGCACCCGACCGACTGTTTGCGCCCGGCACGCAGACCAACGCCACCATCGTGATCGTCGATCCCGGTCCCGATGCGGAAGGATTTCGCTTCGACGTCTGCCTGCGGGGGCAGGCCGGCCCGGTATGTGCAGAGGAAATTCCGCGGCAAGCCAATCGGTAAGCTGGCCGCTGGCCAACCGGCGGCAGAAGATTCAGAATCGGCGCCGTCGCGTTGGCGTCTTCTCGATCAGCAGCCTGGTCACTGCGCCGCTCGCACTTTTCCTCAACCGCATTCTTTCTGACCAGCTGGCCAGCTTGCCAGTGAAGCCAGTGGCTCGCCATGCAGCTCGGCCCTTACAAACTCGTCAACAACCTCGCACTCGCGCCCATGGCAGGCGTCACCGACCTGCCCTTCAGGCTGTTGTGCCGACGCATGGGCGCGGGAATCGCCGCTGGTGAAATGTTGACCAGCGACGTGCGCTTATGGAACACGGCGAAGTCGCGTCGGCGCATGGACCACAGCGGCGAGAGCGAACCGCGCATCGTGCAGATTGCCGGCGGCGATCCGGCGATGATGGTCGAAGCGGCTCAACGTAATGTCGACGCGGGCGCGCAGATCATCGACATCAACATGGGCTGTCCCGCGAAAAAAGTCTGTAACAAGGCGGCGGGCTCCGCGCTGATGAAAGATGAACAGTTGGTGCGCGAAATTCTCGACGCGGTTGTCAAGTCGGTGAAAGTGCCCGTGACATTAAAAATGCGCACCGGCTGGGACAGGGATCACCGCAACAGCGTCGCAATTGCACGGATGGCGGAAGACATCGGCGTACAGGCGCTCGCCATTCACGGCCGGACACGCGCCTGCATGTACGAAGGCAATGCTGAGTACGCCACCATCGCGGAGATCGCGACACGCGTCGGCATTCCGGTTTACGCCAATGGAGACATCGACTCACCGCGCAAAGCGAAGTTTGTACTCGAACAAACCGGCGCAGCGGGACTGATGATCGGACGCAGCGCACAAGGCCGACCATGGATTTTTCGCGAGATCAATTTTTTTCTCGAGACTGGACGATCGTGCGAGGAGCCTTCCCTTGTAGAAGTCCGTGATATCATGCTCGTCCACTTGCGTGACCTGCATGTTTTCTACGGGGAAGAGGCCGGGGTAAGGGTCGCGCGCAAACACATCGACTGGTACGCGAAGGGACGTGCGCAAGCGCACGAGTTTCGTCATGCAGTAATGCAGGCGACGGATTCGCAGACTCAGCTCGAGCGCGCGCGTGATTACTTCGATGCGCTGGTGGAATCGCACGACGCAGTGCTGGACAGCGTAGCGTGACTCCAACGGGAGTTAAGCAATTCAAGAAAATGGCGGAGAGCCCATGGCGCCGAAGAAAAAAACCAGAACTCGACGCGAGCCCATCCCTAGAACGTCGACGCGCTCCATTCCGCTGCGGACGATGACGGCGGAAGCACTCGATTCGTATTTCGCCACGCTCAACGGCCACAAGCCGGGCCAGCTGTACGACATGGTCCTGCGCGAAGTCGAGGAGCCGCTGTTCAAGGCAGTGCTCGACTACGCCGCGGGCAACCAGAGTCGCGCTGCCGAGATTCTCGGCATCAATCGCGGCACGCTGCGCAAGAAGTTGAAAACTTACGGCATGGATGCAAGTTAAGCGAAATCCCTTTCGTGGCGAGCCCGCTCGCAGATGATTTAGTTTTTAACGGTCCTGGCTTCAAGATGATCCCGCTTTCAAGATGAACATTCCGATCCGGCGCGCGCTGCTCAGTGTTTCCAACAAAGATGGCCTGATCGAATTCGCGCGCGAACTGCGTCAACGCGGCGTCGATATTCTTTCGACAGGCGGCACGGCGGCACTGCTGGAAAAGAATGGCATCGCCGTCACCGAAGTATCGGCGCACACCGGTTTTCCGTAAATCATGGATGGCCGGGTCAAGACCTTGCATCCGCGGATTCACGGCGGCCTGCTCGGCCGCCGCGACATCGACGATGAAGTCATGCGCACGCACTCCATCGAACCGATCGATCTGCTGGTGGTGAACTTGTACCCGTTCGCGGCGACGATTGCGAAGCCCGACTGCACCTACGAAGACGCCATCGAGAACATCGATATCGGCGGCCCGGCGATGGTGCGGGCAGCTGCGAAGAATCATGATCGCGTGGCTGTGATCGTCGATCCGCAGGACTATGCAGCCGTCCTTGCTGAACTCGCCGCGTCCGGCGGCGTGGCTTTGTCAACACGCAAGCAGCTAGCTGCGAAAGCTTATGCGCACACTGCGAGTTACGACGCTGCGGTTGCAAGCTATCTGCATCGCCAGACCAGCGACGTGGAGTATCCCGAATCGCTCACCTTGAGTTTTCGCAAGCGCCTCGACCTGCGTTACGGCGAGAACATGCATCAGACCGCCGCCTTCTACAGCGTCGCCGGCGCACCTGGCGCGAGCATCGGCACTGCGAAACAGCTGCAGGGAAAAACGCTTTCGTACAATAACCTCGCGGATGGCGACACCGCACTCGAATGCGTACGCCAGTTCGCCGAACCTGCCTGCGTCATCGTCAAGCATGCCAATCCATGCGGCGTGTCGGTGGCCAACGATTCGTTGATCGCTTATGACCGCGCGTTCCGCACCGACCCGACGTCGGCTTACGGCGGCATCATCGCTTTCAATCGACCGCTCACGGCCGCCATGGCCAGCGCCATCGTCGGTCGGCAGTTCGTCGAGTTGATCATTGCTCCCGCTGTCGACGATGCCGCACTCGAGATCTGTGCGCGCAAAGAAAACGTACGCGTGCTGGTCACCGGCGAATTCAAGCCGACGAATCTTCGACACGAGTATCGCAGCGTCAACGGCGGACTGCTGGTGCAGACACGCGATGAAGGCATGGTGTCCAGGAACGAATTGAAAGTCGTCACCAGGCGCCAGCCCAGCAGCGGCGAACTCGACGACCTGATGTTCGCGTGGCAGGTCTGCAAGTACGTCAAGTCCAATGCCATCGTCTATGCGCGCGATCTTGCGACCGTCGGCGTCGGCGCAGGCCAGATGAGCCGCGTCTACTCCAGCCGTGTTGCTGCAATGAAGGCCAAAGACGAAGGTCTGGTCGTCGAGGGTGCAGTAATGGCGTCGGATGCATTCTTCCCATTTCGCGACGGACTCGATGTCGCCGCACAGTTCGGCATCAAGGCAGTGATCCAGCCGGGCGGCTCCATGCGCGACAACGAAGTCATTGCCGCAGCCGACGAGCACGGCATGGCGATGGTACTGACGGGAATGCGCCACTTCCGGCACTGACGGACGCGGAGTCTACATTGAAGGTTTTGATTCTCGGTTCCGGCGGTCGCGAGCACGCGCTCGCCTGGAAGGTGGTTCAGTCGGCGCGAGTCGATGCCGTATTCGTCGCTCCCGGCAATGCCGGTACAGCGTTGGAACCCGGCGTACGCAACCTGGACATTGCAGCGGATGACGTTCCGGCGCTGCTCGCATTCGCGCAGCGCGAACACGTCGATCTCACTATTGTCGGTCCCGAAGCACCGCTCATGGTCGGCGTCACCGATGCTTTCGAAGCCGCGGGGCTGCGTTGTTTCGGCCCGCGGCAGATGGCCGCGCGATTGGAAGGATCGAAGGCATTCACCAAAGAATTCCTGCAGCGCTATGGCATTCCCACTGCCGCGTACGCCACGTTCACCCAGGCAACTTTCGACGAGGCCTGGGTGTCGCGCCAGCGCACTCCGCTGGTAGTGAAGGCCGACGGCCTCGCTGCCGGCAAGGGAGTCATCATCTGCGCCACCACAGACGATGCGATCCAAAGCGCGCGGGCCATGTTCGCGGGTCAGTTCGGCAGCGCCGGCAACACTGTGGTCATCGAAGAATTTCTCGAAGGCGAGGAAGCCAGTTTCATCGTGATGGTGGATGGCGAACATATCCTGCCGCTCGCGACCTCGCAGGATCACAAGCGTCGTGACGATGGCGATCGCGGCCCCAACACCGGCGGCATGGGCGCTTACTCACCTGCACCTGTCGTCACGCCGGCAATGCATGACAGGATCATGCGGGAAGTCATTGAGCCCACGGTGCGCGGCCTGACGGCAGACGGCACGCCTTACACCGGCTTTCTATATGCAGGGATCATGGTTGCGCCGGACGGCACGCCGAACGTACTCGAATTCAACTGCCGCTTCGGCGATCCCGAAACGCAGCCCATCCTGCTGCGACTGCTGAGCGACCTGACCGAACTCTGCGATGCGGCTCTCGACAAACGACTGGACCAGGTCGAAGCGCAATGGGATTCACGCGCTGCAGTCGGGGTTGTGTTGGCGGCTGGCGGCTATCCCGATGCGTATGACAAGGGCGATATCATTCACGGCCTCGACGCGGCTGCGCGTTTACCGGGAAAAGTTTTCCATGCCGGCACGCGACTCATCGACGGCGAAGTAACAACTAACGGCGGTCGCGTGCTGTGTGCGACGGCACTTGGCGCTTCGGTGAGTGAAGCGCAGCGCGCGGCATATGCGCTGGCGGATGCGATAAGGTGGAAGGGGATTCAGTATCGGAGAGATATCGGGTTTCGCGCCATCGCACGGGAATAGCTATAGAAACTAAGCGCTCCTTTGGGACCGCACATCCACCTCGAACGCCACCCGCACCGCATTCCCCTGCGTCGTCGGAAATTCCTGCTCCAACCCCTGCTTGCTCGGCGACGACTCGGACAATGCCTCGAGTTCCAGTCGTGGAATGCTCAGCCACATGCCGGTCGGATCGGATTCGAGCTGCCATCCGCCCAGCATCAAGGGCCGCACGCCGAGTCGAAATGAGTGTCCGCGAGGCAGCGGCACTTCGAGGGCGATCGACCGTCCTCCCAGCAGGCGCTGCAGTTCTTCCCGGGTGATTCGGCAGCGCAGGGCTGCGTCGGAAAAACGGATATTCATGTTGTTCTCCCCGCTGTGCTGAGGAGTCTACGCCGCTGAAACGCAGCGCGTCACCCGCGGGCCGGCAACTCAGTCGTCGTCGACGAGAATCACCGCGGCGCGCGCCTGTTCGCCTACCGCAGGGCCGCCTTCTACCTGGCTGAGTTCGACCAGGAACAGCTCGGTGTTTTCGACCAGCCCGTCGGACACCAGCGGAATGGTCAGCACTGCCGTGCGAGCACCTGCGGGCATCTCTTCCACGTCGGGCCCGATGTTCGCGAAGTCGGCGCCCGCTTCGGCCGAATTGCTATGCAGGGTCCAGCGAAACTTCGCGGCTCGCTTGACGCTGCCGGTGCGCTTCACCGTGATCCGCACGGTGCCGTCGCTCTCAGTCGCAACGTAGGTATCCTTTTCGAATTCCACCGTGCCCAGGGCTGCGGCTGCGGACGATGCATCAGCTTCGGCCGCCGCGGCAGCCGCCGGCGCAGTAGCCGGTTTGACAGCATTCGTCGCAGCAGGCGCACGCGACGGCTTCGTGGCCTGTTCAGGAGGCGGCTCCGGAACTTGCTGAACCGCTGGAGGTGTTGTCACAGGCGCAGTGACCGTACTCGATGACGGTTCACTCTCGCGGATGCCGGTCTCTACCGGCGGAGTGGATCGCGTCAGCGGCACGAGAGCCGGAGCGGCCGGCGCAGGCTCCTCGACCTCTGTGACCGGAATGCCGAGCCGCGGCCCGATCAGGTCCTTGAACTGCCCCCATGCAATTGCCGCCACCACGGCGAGCGTCACCAGTGCACCGAACATGACGACGCCGAATTTCGAACCGCCGGCCGACTTACCCGCCGCCGCAATCAACTCCTGCGGTGAGCCCACGCGTTGTCCCGGCTGGCCGCAGCCCAGCGCCGCGACCAGTTCGGCGACATCGATACGCCGCTCCGAGCGCGTCCAGGAAAGCGCATTCTGCATGGCATACCACTGCTTGTTCGCCAAGCCGGGAATGCGAGCAGGATCGCGGCCGTGAGCGCGCGCTAACGGCGCAGACCGCCCACCGAAAGGATGCACTCCCGTCAGCAGTTCATAAGCGATGCAGGCAAGGCTGTAGACGTCATCGCTCAAGTGCGGCTCTTCACCATTGACGCGTTCGCTGCTGGCGTAGGCGGGAGTACTCGAAGGCGCGGACTCGTCGCTGCCGCCCTCGCTGATCCAGGGCTCCAGCGCATGTCGGCGCGCGAAGCCGAAGTCCAGCAGCTTGAGTTCGCCGGAACTCGTGATCATGACGTTCGCCGGCTTGAGGTCGGCATGCACGATATTGCGTTGATGCGCATGAACCAGCGCACCGCCGATCGTAGCGATGATGCCTAGCGCGCGATTGCGCACCAGCGGACGGCCATCGAGCCAGCGCAGGACGCTGGAGAGCAACTCTCCTTCGAGCAGTTCCATGACGATGAAATAGGTATCGGCGTGGCGATCCAGGTCGAACACGCTGACGATGTTCGGGTGCGAGAGCGACTGCGCTTCGTACGACTCGCGTTCGAGTTCGGCGATGGCTTCGGGCCGGTCCTTGTACTTCGACTTGAGCACCTTGACCGCAACGTAGCGGGCCGGCCCCGGCAGGTGACTGCGATGCCGATCGAAAGCCTTGTAGACGGTGCCTACCTTGCCCTTGCCGATGACCTCCAGCAGCTCATAGCGATCGCGCAGGACCATGCCCGGGGCGGCAGGTTCCGGTGCGACATTGGCCGCAACATTGGCACTGGAATCGCTGGGCGGCGCGGGCTCCGGCGCCGGTTTCTCCGCCACAGGTTCCTGCACGCGCGGTGGCGGGCGAGTGGGTGGATCGAAATCCCGACGGAACAGGGTCGGATCGGAGACGACTTCCGGCCTGCGCAGCGGCGCTACGCTGCGGTCCGGCGGCGACTGTTTGCGCCATCCCGAACCGGTGGTATTCGAGGCATTCTCGGATTTGGGTGGGGGTTCGCGCGGGCCTTCGGTCTGGTTGGAAGCACCGAAGACGAGTTGCGCGATGTCGGATTTGAGGCTGCGCGCGAGCGCCGCATCGATGCGGCCGCGGCGCTGATACTGGTCCAGCAGGGCCAAGGCATCCCAGGGCGCTTCCGGATTGCTCTTGCAAATATCCAGGAATGACGTCTGCATGTCCGCACGGTCGCACCGTCCGGCGCTGTAATCGTTCAGCCAGCCTGACAGTACCACCCGCGGGCTTTCGCCACTTTCGCCGGATTCCTTATCGATCGACACACTCATTCCTGCAGTTTAGCCCCCGCTTCCGTGCAATTGCACATGTCGCACGACCCCGACGACAACCCTGGCGCTTGCGCAATGCCAGGTTCCTAACGCAGCGATTCGACCGGTTTTTCCATCCGGTAATCGTCCATGACGAAGCCTCCGCCGATATCCATGACGATGGCCGCGGCGATCCGGAACCCCCACTGCTGATAAGTAGAGACAGCGGGATTGCCTTTATTGACGGTAAGCCAAAGCGAACTTAATCCACGTTCGCGGGCGTCGCGCTCGATGAACTCCAGGGCCATCCGCCCGGTTCCTCGGCCGCGGCCCGTCGCGTGCAGATACAGCTTGCTGATGAACATCTCGCCCTTAGCCGGCTGCGGCTGGACTGCAAAATACCCCAGCAGCGCCCCGCCGTCCGCGATGGCGTCGTCCTTGATCGAATAGTAGTTGTAGCCATCGCCGGTCACCTGCTCCAGCAACGCTGCGGCGCTTTGGAACCTGGCGACCATATAGTCGACCTGCGCCTTGCCGATCAGCGGTACGTAGTATTCATACCAGATTTCACTGGCCAACCGCGCGATACGTTCGATCTGTGCGGCAGAAGTGGCGGGCTCGATATGTAATGTCATGGCTGGGGACGCGCACTCGGCAGGAAATCCTACCCTTTTTCACTGCCGCCGCGGCCGGCATCCAGAGTGGTCCGCAGCTGCTGCGTATCCAAGGCTCCGCACCATTTGCCGACGACGATCGTAGCCACCCCGTTGCCGACCAGATTGGTGAGCGCACGGGCCTCCGACATGAACCGGTCGATGCCAAGGATCAACGCCAGCGCGGTCACCGGCAAGGTACCGACGGCGGAAAGTGTCGCCGCCAGCACGATGAACCCGCTGCCTGTGACACCCGCCGCGCCTTTGGACGTCAGCAGCAACACGCCGAGCAGCGTCAGCTGGTCCAGCAATGACATGGGCGTATTGGTCGCCTGCGCGATGAACACCGCGGCCATGGTGAGATAGATCGATGTGCCGTCCAGATTGAACGAATAGCCGGTGGGAATGACCAGGCCGACTACCGAGCGATCCACGCCGGCCTGTTCCATCTTGAGCATCATGCGCGGCAGCACCGACTCCGATGACGATGTGCCCAGCACGATGAACAGTTCTTCCCGGATGTAGCGCACGAACTTGCCGATGCTGAAGCCGTGCGCCGCGGCGATGGCGCCGAGTACGATGAAGACGAACAACAGGCAGGTCACATAGAAGCAGGCCATGAGCTGGCCCAGCGACGCGAGCGTCGACACGCCGAACCGGCCGATGGTGAATGCCATCGCACCGAATGCGCCGATGGGTGCGACGCGCATGACGATGTCGACGATCCCGAACAACACGTGCGACATGCGATCGATCCATTCCTGCAAGCCGCGGCCGCGCTCACCGAGACGATGCAGCGCGAATCCGAACAGCAACGCGAACAGCAGCACCTGCAGGATCTCGCCCTTGGCGAACGCATCCACCACAGTGGTCGGAATGATGTTGAGCAGGAAATCGACGACTGTCTGCGACTGCGCCGCCTGGGTGTAACTCTCAAGACCGCGCGCGTCGAGCGTCGCCACATCTACATTCATCCCAGCGCCCGGCCGGACGACGTTGACGACGATCAGGCCGATGACCAGCGCAACGCTGCTCACCGCTTCGAAATACAGAAGCGCCAGCACGCCGGTCTTGCCGACGGACTTCATGCTCTGCATGCCCGCGATGCCCGACACGACGGTGCAGAAAATGATCGGCGCGATCAGCATCTTGATGAGCTTGATGAAGCCATCGCCCAGCGGCTTCATTTTGGCGCCGGTCTCGGGAAAGTAATGCCCGAGCAGCACGCCGAGCACGATGGCGACCAGGACCTGGAAGTACAGCGACCGATAGATGGGCCTGGAAACAGGCGGGCCGGCGGCCGTCACGGACGGGGAGGGTTCTGCCATGATTCGTCGGGTGGGCGCGCAAGGGATCGGGCGAGCGCATCGTACCTGACACTGTCGGGGATCGTGAGTGGCGATACCTGCATGACCGTCGTTGCGCCGGCAATGACGGACGAGGCAGCGCAGGGACGGGTCTAGGCGGTGGCGAGCCTGGCGGGCGCCGCGGCCGGCCGATCGCCGATGCCGGTGACCCAGATTTTGCCTTCGCGCGAATCCATGCGCACCACCAACCCGACACGGCGACGGATCTCCTTGCAGCCCACGGCGCGTCGCGAATCGGCGAAGTAGGCTTTGACGAGATCCAGCACGGTGGCGGCCGGCTCATCCATGCCGCATTCCTCGGGCGTGTGGCCGATGAGATCGACGCGCCAGCTCTGCTTGCGTGCACCGATCTTCCGCAGTTCCTTGCAGAAGCGGTCCATCAGCAGCAGGTCGGAACTCAAGGTGTTGTCGGTCAGGTCCAGCGCCTGGTCGTTGCTGGTCGCAACGTAGCGCAGGTGCAAGAGGCCGCCCACGCCCTGCGTATCGTCGTAGACACACACCGCAACCGCGGCGTTGAGTTCGCAGACGAGCAAACCGCTCTCGCGCGACACGCGAAAGGCATCCGGCTCGACGATCAGTGGTGGCAGGGAGGGCGACATCTGTACGGATGATGCAGATCCGGGCGAGCACGGGTTGTGCACTGGATCACGGAAATTACATCGGCGATCCCAGTATGCGCAGACCTCATCCCGCTGCCTGACACGTTTCGGCCACAGTGGTCATTCTTTGGCGGCAGGCGGCGGAATGTGCTTGCGGACCCCACCGAACGTTTGCGACGCGGTAGCGATGAACACTTCGCGCAGGAAGCATAAAAGCGCCGCCGCGAGGCTCAGCAGCGCGATCACGAACGCGATTGCGATGGGCATGGCGAGATCGATGCGCAGCGAGGCGCTGACGAACAACGCCGCCACCACCAGCGACACCAGCAAGCCGCAAAGTACGCACAGCCCGATCGCGCGATTGATCAGAGTGGCGCGCCGGGACAGGTCCGACAATCGCTCGTGCAGGGCGGCGGCATCGAGCGCATTGGCATGGGGAAGTTTTTCCTCCATGGAGCGCGCACGGTCGATGATCCGGCCGATGCGCGTGGCCAGGACGTTGAGAGTGGTGCCGACACCGGCGAGCAGGAACACCGGCGCCACGGCGAGTTGGATGACCTGGGCGACGGAGGCGACGTGCGAAATGGAATCCATGGTGCGCGACGATACACGAAGTTTCCGCCGTCGCGAGACAACTGCAACCCTGCGCCGCTATCCCGCATCCAAGTTCCAGTACCCACGAACCCAAGCCGGTAATCCTCATGAAACGCTTCCCTCTGGCTCCTCTCGCCGCACTCATCGCCTGCCTCCCGCTTCTGGCTGCGGCGGACAACGACATTTCCAAGGTCAACGGCTCGGTGCATGTCACCGCCGCCTCTCCGGTGGGCGACGTGGAAACCGTGAACGGCTCCATCCGCATCGATGACGGCGTGACGGCCAAGGACGTCGAGACGGTGAATGGCTCCATCGAGGTCGGCGATCGCGCCACTGTCGCATCGCTGGAGACGGTCAATGGCGGCATCAGCCTCGGGCGGGGAGCCACGGCCAGCGAGATCGAGACGGTCAACGGCAAGCTCACGCTCGCGGAAGGCTCGCAGGTGAAGGGTAGCGTCAGTGCCGTGAATGGCACGGCGTCGCTCGCTCAGAACGCAGAGATCGGCGGCGGCCTGTCGAACGTCAACGGCAGAATTTCGCTGGCCGGCGCTCGGGTTCGCGGCGGCATCAAGACAACCACCGGCGACATCGTCGTCGGCCCCGGATCGACGGTTGCCGGCGGCATCGTGATCGAGAAGCCCAGCTCGCTGTTCAACTGGAATCGCAAGAAGCCCAAAGTCGTGATCGGCCCGAACGCCACGGTGACTGGAACCTTGCGGGCGGACCAGGAGATCGATCTGTACGTCAGCGATCGCGCCACCATCGGGGCGGTGTCGGGAGCGAAGGCGATTGCGTTCAGTGGCGAGGAGCCGGAACTGGTGGAGCGGTGAGGCTTTGCGTTTTGCCGGCTGCGCCGGAGATCCTCCCCCGCGCTCTCGCTCTTACGTGCGCACACCCGCAACCGGGAGAGGTTAAAGCACACGCGAAGCAAACAACTACTGCTGCTGTTGCTGTTCCTGCAACCAAGCCGCATGCCTGCCACTGATCTTCTCCCACAATCGCTCGATCCCAGGCACATCGATACCGAAGCGGCGCTCCAGCACATTTCGATAGTCGGCGAGATCGACCAGGGTTCTCTCAGTCACGCCGCCGGCAGCAACTACCTTGAGCACCCTGCCCCGGAGCATCGACAACTCGCCGCGATCGAATCGCTGGCACACGGCGTTCTGCACGAAGCCCGACTCAGGGGAAGTCTGCAGCCAATGGCTCCTTCTCTCGAAGACTTCCAACGGCGCCGCACGCAACTGAAAATCGAATGACGCCGCCCCGCCCAGCGGCTGGTTATGAAACCGCCACCACCCCGGGACGAGTTCGAGACGGAAATCGAGAAACTCCTGCCTGATGCCACCCACGGCGAGCGGCACCGGTTCGATCAAGCCATCGCCGAAACCGACGTCGGCGAGATAGGGCATCCCTTCGACTTCGACGAGCAGCGCCAGGTGATTGCCGAGCACATGCTCCCCGCGTTGCTCGCGCAGAACCGCACCGGCAATGCGAGTCACGCGAAATCCGATCTGCTCCAACGCCCATCCGAACAGCGTATTCATTTCGAAGCACCAGCCGCCGCGCCGCGAATTCACGAGCTTGTCGAATATCGTTTCGAGATCGAAGCCGATGCGATGCCCGAGCTGCACATCGAGATTCTCGTAAGCGATCGCAGCCAGGTGCCCACGATGTAACTGGCGCAACGTGGCGAGATCCGGGCGGGCGACACCGCTGAACCTCACGCGTCGCAGGTACTCATCCAATCGCATGATCGGTTCACTTCGACAACGACGCGAGCTTCCAACCGATGCCCGCCAACGTCGCGAACGCGCCGAACAACGTGGCCGAAATCACCTGCTTCACCAGTTGTCCCATATCCGGATCCAGCGACGCGCGATTGGGCAGGCCGAACAGCAGCGCGACGAGCATGGGCGCGACGAACAGCATGACCACTGTGAAGCGCGTCCAGAAATTCTCGGCTGCGCCGGCGGGACAGATCTGGCGCAGCAGGCCCCGCAACGGCGGGGTCAGAGCGACCACCAGCCCGCTGCTGACGACCAGGCTGACGAACAAGGCAACACCCAACGACTGCAGCATGCTCATGAGATGACTCCTTTGCGACTGCAAGCATTTTAAGATGGACCGCGAAGTTTCAATAATTTCATTTCTTTCGGCGCGGCGGCTTTTGCGACAGACTCTGCGCCTGTCCCCTCCCCACCCGCAAGGAAACACAATGCGAAATATCCTGTGCCTCGTCTCCGTCTGGGCGGCCGCGTTATGTTGTGACACTGCGCTGGCTGCGCCCCGGGACAAGAACGAGAAGGCCATCGTTGCCTACGTTGCCAGCCAGCAGGACCAGGCAATCGGATTGCTGGAAACGGTAGTCAACATCAACAGCGGCACCATGAACTTCGCGGGTGTGCGTAAGACTGCCGACGTGTTCGAGCCGCGCTTCGCCGCGCTTGGATTCAAGACGCAGTGGATCGACGGCGCCCCATTCGGCCGCGCCGGTCACCTGGTCGCGCATCGCCCAGGCAAAGGCAAACATGTGCTGCTGATCGGACATCTCGATACCGTGTTCGAGCCCAACAGCCCATTCCAACGCTACGAGCGCGCCGATGCCAACATCGCACGCGGCCCGGGCACCGCCGATATGAAAGGTGGCATCGTCGTCGGACTCACCGCACTCGCAGCCCTCCAGAAAGTCGGCGCATTGGGCAACCTGGAAATCACCGTCGTGCTACATGGCGATGAAGAGGACTCGGGCGCACCGCTCGACCTCGCTCGCAAGACACTCATCGATGCCGCGAAGGCGGCGGACATCGCGATCGGCCTGGAGAATGCAGCCGACAACCCAGCCACGGCCGTCACTGCGCGTCGCAGTTCAGGGCACTGGGAAGTCACTGCCACCGGCGTGACGGCGCACTCCTCGCAGATCTTCACGGACGACATCGGCGCCGGCGCGGTTTACGAACTATCGCGAATCCTCACTGCGTTCTACACCGAGTTGAGCCACGAGGAATATCTCACCTTCAATCCCGGCCTGATCGTCGGTGGCGCACAGGTGGAGTTCAACGCCGAACCGTTGCAGGGCAAAGCGTCAGGCAAGGACAACATCGTCGTGCCCAAGGCCATCGCTGCCGGCGATCTTCGCTGCATCACCATTGCCCAACGCGAACAGGCCAAGGAACGCATGCGAAAAATCGTCGCAGCCCATCTGCCGCAGACGTCCGCGGAAATCGTTTTCGACGACGGTTACCCGCCCATGTCGCCGAGCGAAGGCAACACCCGCTTGCTCGGTCTGTACGATGGCGTCAGTCGCGATCTGGGATTCGGCCCCGTGACATCTGTTAACCCGAGACGCGCGGGCGCCGCGGATATTTCATTCGTGGCGGAGCACGTCGACATGGCCATCGACGGCTTGGGGTTGTTGGGCGGTGGCTCGCATACCGCGCAGGAATTCGCGGACCTGCGTAATTTCCAGATCCAGTCGCAGCGACTGGCGGTGCTGCTCTACCGGCTGGGCAAAAGCTAGTTCGCTCAGCCAACCATCTCAGTTACCGGCAGCAGGTCCGTCGCTTCATCTGCGAGAGGCGGCGCGACCGCCACGGACGGCGGCGGCAAGAGATCTATCAGTCGTTCGCCCATGCGCAGGACGAAGCTGTTGCCGGACCGCTGCTTGGCGACTTTCTTCACGTGCGCGAGTTGAAGCGCGATGGCATCGGCATCGGTCGCACCCAGCGTTTCCGAATACAGGGCTGCGATCGACAACGTGAGCAACGGGAACTCACGCACCACGCCATCGCGATCCGCGGAAACGATGTGTCCGAGCAGCACATGCTCCGGCGAATAGAATCCGCCGATGGAACGGTTGAATTCCAGCAGCAGCCGCGTGATCCGCTCGCGCCAATCGGAGGATCGCATCACCACCAGGAAATCGTCGCCGCCCACATGGCCAATGAAATCCAGGCGCGGCGAGAAAGTACTTTTCAGCAATCCTGCCATGTGCAGGATGACCTGGTCGCCCTGCGCCGAACCATAGACATCGTTGAACGGCTTGAAGGCGTCCAGGTCGAAGAAGGCAACGATGAAGCGGCGGTCGGCATGGATCAGCCGATCGATGCAACTACGCACCGCGCCGTTGCCGGGTAGCAATGTCAGCGGATTGGAATGTTTCGCCGTCTGCAATTGCTGTTCGGTGATCAGCCGCAGCAGGTCGATGGTCTGGCCGAGGCCGTGATAGCGGCCTTCCTTGGTGATGACGAATTCTTCGGTGAGCCGCGGCCGCCCCTTCTGGGTGACGAGACGACTGACCTGTTCCAGTCGCAGTTGTCCGTCGATCATCAGGGTGGGCGCTTCCATCACCGCCGTCACCGGCTTGCGATTGAAGATTTCCGGATGCAGCGGCTTGGCCAGCAATGCAAACAATGCTTCGCGTCGCACGACCCCCATCGGACGACCATCGCTCACCACTGCAATCGTCAGGCAGGTCGGCGCCTCGCGAAACAATTCGACGAGGTCCATGACGCGCATTTCCGG
>JBEVKB010000076.1:0-6541 GCA_040509875.1 Steroidobacteraceae bacterium
CAGATGGCGCAGTTCATCGAGCGGATCATTCCGGAAGACCGCGGCGTGCTCGACATCGAAATTCCCAAGGCCCAGGCTGCCGGCACCGATCGCTTGTCGTACCGCTATCGCGGTTATGCCAAAGAAGGTGGCATCGTCCACATCCAGAACTACGCCAAGCTCGTGTTCAACGATGCCGGAGAGCCGGTGCGACTGCTCGGCGCTTCGTGGGACACCACGCGCGAAATTCTCGCTGCCGAGAAACTCGAGCAGCAGGCAAAGCAATTGCAGAATGCCGAGCACCGCCTGGAGCGCGCATCGCTATCGAGCTCCGAAGGCCATTGGGAATGGGATTTCAAGGACAGCCTCGCGTGGTACTCGGCCAGCTTCCACACGCTGCTCGGATATAAACAAGGCGAACTGCCTGTAGGCATTGCCGAATCGCTGCGAGCCATGCAGCTTCCCGAAGACACGGCCTGGCAGGACGAGCGCCTCAAACGCCACATCCGCAATAACGAAGCCTACGATTTCGAATGTCGCCTGCGCCTGAGCGGCGGCGAGCTGCGTTGGTTCCGTATCCGCGGCACGGCGGAGCGCGATGCTCAGGGCACGGCCATCGCCATGGCCGGCTCGATGCACGACATCCATCAGCAGAAGCTGGCGGAAGATGCGTTGAAACTTGCGCAGCGTCGCTTCGAGCGCGCCATCAACGGCACGCAGGATGGTTTGTGGGAACTGGAAGCCGACGGCACCGCATGGTGTTCGCCGCGTGTCGGCGCGTTGCTGGGATTTGCAGCGGACGAGTTTTCTCCGAACACGAATTTCCTGCGCATGTTCCTGCATCCCGAAGATGCCAACGCCGTTGCGGTGGCAACGCAGGCGCATTTCCAGCAGGAGCAGCCCTACGACGTGGAGATCCGGCTGCGCACGCACTCAGGTGATTATCGTTGGTACCGCGCTCGCGCCAGCGCCGAACGCGATAACAACGGTCGGCCGATGCGAATGTCAGGATCGCTGCAGGACGTGACTGAAGCGCGTGCCGCGCATGAAGACCTGGTGCGTGCGACGGAAGCCGCCGAAGCCGCAAGCCGCGCAAAGAGCGAATTCCTCGCCAACGTCAGCCATGAAATCCGCACGCCGATGAATGGCATCATCGGCATGACGGGCCTGCTGCTCGACACCTCGCTGGATCGCACCCAGCGCGATTACGCCGAGACCATCCGCGGCAGCGCCGATTCGCTGCTCATCGTCATCAACGACATCCTGGATTTCTCCAAGATCGAAGCAGGCAAGCTCGACATCGACTGCATCGATCTGGACCTGCGCGGCAACGTCGAGGATGTCGGCAGCATGATGGCGTACCAGGCATCGGCCAAGCGATTGGAACTGGTCATGCACATTCATCCGGACCTGCCCGATCGCGTGATCGGCGATCCGCAGCGCATCCGCCAGTGCCTGATCAACCTGGTGGGCAACGCCATCAAGTTCACGCGTACCGGCGAGATCGTGCTGGAGGTGCGCAACATAGGCACTCGCGACGGTAAGGTGCTGGTGCAGTTCGAAGTGCGCGACACCGGCATAGGCATAGCGCCTCATGTATTGCAGACGCTGTTCCAACCGTTCGTGCAGGCCGATTCGTCTACGACGCGGCATTTCGGCGGCACCGGCCTCGGCCTGTCCATCGTGCGCCGCCTGGTCGAGATGATGGGTGGCGCGGTGGGATTGGAAAGCGAACTCGGCAAGGGCTCGACGTTCTGGTTCACGCTGCCGTTGGAGCCGGCCGCTTCCGCCTCCGGCACTTTGTCGGCCGGCGACCTGACGCGACTCGGACGCCGCGTGCTCATCGTCGACGCCAACGAAACCAATCGACGCGTGCTTGCCGGCCAGTTGATGCATGCGGGCTATGAAGTCAGCCTCGCCGGTGGCGGCAACGATGCCCTGCAGATGCTGCGACAAGGTGTGACGGACGCGCACGCATACGACATCGTGTTGGCCGACTACCAGATGCACGACATGGATGCGGCAACGCTCGGCGGCCGCATCAACTCCGATCCGCAACTGTCACGCGCGCGCATCGTGATCCTGACGTCGCTCGATCGGCATGGCGACATCCGGCGCTTCGCTTCGCTGGGCTTCGCGGCCTACCTGACCAAACCGGTACGTGCCCGGGAACTGCTCGAATGTTTCGACCGGCTGCTGTCGCGCGATGCACGCGAATGGCATCTGCAGAGCCAGCCCATCGTCACCAGCGGCATGCTGGCCACCACCGAGAAAATGCGCCGCTACCGGGGCAACGTCTTGCTGGTGGAAGACAACGCGGTCAACCAGAAAGTCGCGGTGCGCTTTCTCGAACGCATGGGCTGCCAGGTGCGCGTCGCGGACAACGGCGCCGAGGGGGTCAAGGCGTATCGCGAAGGCACGTTCGACATCGTGTTGATGGACCTGCAGATGCCCATCATGGATGGCTTCACCGCCACTCGCGAAATCCGCATGCTGGAAGCGGGCCGACCGCTGACGCCGATCGTCGCGCTCACTGCGAATGCCATGTCCGGCCAGCTCGAGCGTTGCCTGGCCGCGGGCATGAACGCCTTTCTCACCAAACCACTCGAGGTAGCGCGCTTGCACGAAACACTGGAACGCTTTGGCTTGGGCGTCACGCAGCCTGCCGGGCCAGCGCCTGTTGCTGTCGATCCGTCAGCGCCTGTGGATCTCGCTCGCTTGAACGAGATTACGGAAGGCGATGCGGAGTTCGCCTACGAACTGGCCTCTACCTTCATCAGCAGCGGCTACCAGGTCATGAGGGAGATCGACAGCGCCTTCGAAGTATTCGACCGCGTCGCGCTGGCGCGAGCGGCGCACAAACTGAAAGGCGCGAGCGCCAACATTCATGCGGACAATGTGCGGGATCTGGCGCAGTCGCTGGAAACGCAGGCTGCTTCCATCGACCAGCCGCGTTTGAAAGAGCTGATCGAGAAGTTGCACAAGGCGTTTGGGGTGGCGGTGAATTTCCTGCAGGAGCAGGCGCCGTCGCCAGCGGCTAAAGCGGGGTAGGAGCGCGCTTCGCTGCGAGACCCTCACCGGCGAAGCCGGTAAAAGCGAAGCAACTCAGTCCATCGATTCGACAGTCACCCGATCGCGCCCCGCCGCCTTGCTCGCATAGACACCGGTGTCGCACTTGCCCATCAGCGCATCGAGAGTCGCGCCGGCTGGCACCAGCTCCTTCCAACCCGACGCGCCAAAACTCGCCGTCACCGGAAACGAGACATCGTCGAGCACGAACGGCACAGCGCTCAATCCTTGGCGCAGGTTCTCAGCAGCGGCGCCGGCATTCAGAACGTGGGTTTCCGGCAGCACCGCGACGAATTCCTCGCCGCCGTAACGGGCAACCCAGTCGCAGGCGCGGACCGATTTCTGCAGGTTGGACACGAACCATTTGAGCACTTCGTCGCCGATCAAATGGCCGTGCGTGTCGTTGATCTTCTTGAAGTGATCGACGTCGCACATGACCACCGACAGATGCCGGCCATAACGCGCGGCACGCTCGATTTCGCGGGGCAACTGCTCCATCAGGTAACGCCGGTTGTAGGCGCCGGTGAGCGGGTCGGTGATGGACAGGCGGCGGTTTTCTTCGTTCGCCGAACGCAGCGAGCGCTCCAGGGTGACGATGCGCTTGCCGGTGTTGAGCCGGGCGATGAGTTCGGGTTCGATGACGGGCTTGGTGAGGTAGTCGTCCGCACCCGCCTGCAGGCCGGTGACGACGTGCTCGATCGCATCGCGGGCCGTCAGGAGGATCGTGTAAATGTAACCACGGTTCTGCGAAGCCCGCAGCGCGCTGCATAACGCGATGCCGTCCATTTCCGGCATTTCCCAGTCCGTGATCATGAGCTGGAAATCGCCGCTGTCGATCTTGGCCAGCGCTTCCAGTCCGTTACCGGCTGTCTCGACCAGGTAACCCGCGCGTTTGAGCAGCCGGGCCATGATGAGTCGCTGCGTGGGCTCGTCGTCCACCAGCAGAATTCGCCAGCCCGATGCCGCTATCGGAGTCTGGGTCGAAGGATTGAGCTCATTCATTGCCCGCGGATCGTAACCGCAACCAGTACATAGCGCCAAGGGCACAGTGCCTGAACTCCCTGTCAGTAATCGATCCCAGCGCCGGGGATCAGTCAACGCGGGAATCCCAGGCCCTGGATGAGCCTTCAGTGATCGCAGATTTCCACGCCGCCGTTGTGCGTCTTGATTGCCACCCGCGCACTGCCTTTACCCTCCACGAACCGCAGGGACTGGCCAGGGCCGAATTCGCGAGTGTGCTTGGCCTTGGGACCGAAGCAGTTGTCGATCTCGCCCGCGAAGGTCTCGATGTCGAACTCGGCGTCGACCTTGCCGGCCAGACGGAACTTGAGATCGCCGCTGAGCGCCTCCGCATCTAGACGCGCGTCGCGGGCGAGGCTCGAAGTCCATTCCACGGAACCGCTGGTCGTACGTACTCTTCCGCGTGTCAGTTCGCCCATGTTCACCCGCGCATCGCCGCTCACCGTCTCCACTTCGACTTCTCCCGCAATGTCGCGAAGTGCGATGCTGCCGCTGATGGAACTGATGTCGATCACGCCCGGCACCTTGTGGCCCGTGACCCGCGTGTCGCCGCTGATGGTCTTGATCTGCAGATCGTCGGCCCACACGTCGGTCTCTATCTGGCCGCTCACGGACTGCAGACGCTGGCTGCCACGGACATTGCGCACATCCTGGTCGGCGCTGATGGAATTGATGGAGACGGCGCTGCCTTCCGGTACCTGCACGACCAGGTCCACCGATGACGACTTCTGGCCGCGGGTCTCGATCCTGACCTGCGTATGGCGACCGTCGTTTTCGAATTCCAGGTGCTGGCTGGAAGTCAGGTCGACGCGCACGGCCACCTCCGGGCGATCCCAACCACGCACTTCGACACTACCTGCTCTGCTGACGATGTCTACCTGGCCGCGCGGATCGGCGGCAAGGCGCTTCTCGGTTTCCTCCGCCTGGCTCGCGAAGGACAGGAGCGCGAGGCCCAGCGCCACGGCGCCACTACTCAACCATTTCATAAGTCGACTCCCACCGTTTCCGGCGTAGACACATCGTTCAGGCTGCCCAACAGGGCCAGCTCGCTCTGGTAAGTGGACAGCAGAAGTTGTTGCAGCAACGGATCGCCCGGGTGTTGTCCGAGCGTCGCCGCAACGTGATTGGCTGCACGCCGCAGGTCCGCAAGATCGCGTTCCAGTCTCGCTCGGGTCACCGGCGGCAGCTTGGCCACTCGCCGGTCGAATTCATCGCACAGCGCGGCGCGCGCTTTCTGATAATCGGCACCGAGCGCATCGGCGCCGCCGAAGCTCGCCGGCATGGCGTTGAGCACCGGCTGCATCTGTTGCACGGTGGACTGCTGTGCTCGCATTACGCGTTCGTTGGCGGATCTCTGCACGATGACCCAGGTGGTGAACGAAGAGCCTGCGATCAACAGTACGGCCGCAGCCATCTGCAGCCAGCGAGAGGAAACGTTGAAGTG
The DNA here is from genome assembly GCA_040509875.1 of Steroidobacteraceae bacterium. GTDB lineage: Bacteria > Pseudomonadota > Gammaproteobacteria > Steroidobacterales > Steroidobacteraceae > Steroidobacter. The sequence continues at coordinate 5,513 of JBEVKB010000076.1, forward strand.
GCGTCGCGGAACGACATCGACGCGATGCTCACGCTGGTGTATCGGCGGCGACGCCGAGATCTGTGCTTCGATCTGCGCCCACAGGTCTTTTTCCGGCGCCACTTCGGTTGGCAGGGAGCCCAGTGCCCGGTCGAGAGGATCACGCAGTCGCTGATTCATGGTTCGAACTCTCCCAATCCCAGCCGCTCGCGCAACATGCGACGGCCTCGGTGCAGCTGTGCCTTGCAGGTGCCAACAGCGATGCCGAGCATCTCGGCAACTTCTTCGTGGCTGTAGCCATAGATGGCCTGCAGCACCACGACGTGACGCGATCCTTCCGGCAGCGTGGCCAGCGCCCGCTCCATATCCATCACTTCGCCCGCGTCCACTGTACCGGGCGCAGGCATCGCACCTTGTGCCGCTTCGGTGTCCAGGTGCGCATCGTCGAGCCCCTGCGTCTCCGCCTCCAGCCGGGTTCCATGATTACGCGTGTAGGTCAGCACTTCGTTCACAGCGATTCGATGCAACCAGGTACCGAAAGCACTCCGACCTTCGAAGGCTCCGAGGTTGCGCCACGCACGCACGAAGGTGAGTTGCGCGCAGTCCTCCGCCACGTCGCGACGATGGGTCATGCGCAGGCAGATGCCGAGCACGCGGCCGATGTGTGCACGATAGATCTGCTCGAACGCTTTCACGTCACCCGACCGGGCGGCCAGGATCAGCGCCGTATCGGCGCTTAGCGCACGGTCCAATGCCGAAGGCTGTTCAATCGCGCCGATACCGCTCAGCAAAACGCCCTGCTCCTTGCCTGTCTGTCGCTGGATTGGATGCGGGAGGGAGCGGAAAGGTTTACGCGAGTCCTCCCTCTTCCTTCTCTTACTTCCTCCCCCGGTCGCCGGGGGAGGATTGAGGAGGGGGCGTCTTATTCTTGAAGAATTACCGGCAGAACGTTCGCGAGACGAAGATCAGAGAGGCGGCATCGAAGCATTCTCCAGGAATCAAGACGCCCCCTCCTGTGTCCTCCCCCGGCGACCGGGGGAGGAGAGATTG
>JBEVKB010000077.1:0-24326 GCA_040509875.1 Steroidobacteraceae bacterium
CATAAACCGGCCATCGTGATCATCGAACTCGGCGGCAACGACGGCCTGCGCGGCCTGCCGTTGGGGCAGGTCAAGGACAACCTCGAAGCCATGGTGACGCAATCCCAGGCAGCCGGCGCGCAGCCCCTGCTGGTAGGCATGCGCATCCCACCCAACTATGGCCCCGCATATGCAGAACAGTTCCATGCGATGTACTCTGAACTCGGACTCAAGCTGAAAGTCCCGGTCCTGGGCTTTTTCCTCGACCGCGTAGCGCTGAACGACAAGCTGATGCAGGCTGACGGCATTCACCCCGCCGCGGCGGGCCAGCCCTTGCTGCTGGAAAATCTGTGGCCGGTTCTGCAGCCACTGCTCAAGAAATGATCCCCGCAGGAGCGGATGGCATGAACAAAGTCTGGTTGAACAGTTATCCAGCGGGCGTGCCCGCGCAGATCAATCCCGCCGAGTATCGATCGCTGACGGAGGTGATCGAGTCCAGCTGCACGCGATTCTCGGGTAATCCCGCGTACAGCAGCATGGGCACGACCACGACCTATGCCGAATACGACCGCCTGTCGCGCAACTTTGCCGCCTGGCTGCAGCAGACCGCAAAAATGCAGAAGGGCGACCGCATCGCCCTGATGATGCCCAACGTGCTGCAGTATCCGATAGCCATCTACGGTGCGCTGCTGGCCGGGCTCACCATCGTCAACACCAACCCGCTCTACACTGCACGCGAACTCGAACACCAGCTCACCGACTCCGGCGCGACCACTATCGTGGTCCTGGAAAACTTCGCACACACATTGCAGGCCGTACTGGGCGCGACGAAAGTGCGCAACGTCATCGTCACCGGTGTCGGCGATCTATTGTCGTGGCCGAAATCGGCGGTAGTGAATTTCGTTCTGCGCCGGGTGCGCAAGCAGGTGCCCGCGTGGGAGATTCCCCATGCGATCCGTTTCAACGACGTGCTGGACCAGGGGCAATACAAACAGCTGGAGCCCGTCGCGCTGACTCATGACGACATCGCTTTCCTGCAGTACACCGGCGGCACCACCGGCGTCGCGAAGGGCGCCATGCTCACTCATCACAACATGATCGCCAACGTCCTGCAGGCTGCGACATGGATCGGGACCGAAGCACGCCCGGGAAAAGACACCGTGATCACGGCTCTGCCGCTGTATCACATCTTCGCGCTCACGGCGAACTGGCTCACCTGGGTGAGATTCGGCGCGCACAACATCCTCATTCCCAATGCGCGGGATTTTCCCGCGTTCGTCGCGGCGATTCGCAAGGCACGCTTTACCTACATCAGCGGCGTCAACACGTTATTCAACGCGCTGCTGCACACACCGGGTTTTGCCGAAGTCGACTTCAGCGCGCTGCGGATAACACTGGGTGGCGGCATGGCCGTGCAACGCTCCGTCGCCGAGCACTGGTTGAAAGTCACCGGCAACCATTTGACGCAGGCCTGGGGCTTGACCGAGACCTCGCCGGCCGCATGCATCAATCCATTCAATCATCCGTTCAACGGCTCGATCGGTTTGCCCATCGCGTCGACGGAAGTGAGCATTCGCGATGACGCGGGCAACGAGGTCGCTCCCGGCGCGACCGGTGAAATCTGCGTGCGCGGCCCGCAGGTCATGGCCGGCTATTGGAATCGTCCGGATGAAACCGCCCTGGTCATGCTGCCCGATGGCTGGCTGCGGACCGGCGACATCGGCCACATCGACGCGCAAGGCTATGTGTTCATCGAAGACCGCAAGAAGGACATGATCCTGGTGTCGGGCTTCAACGTCTATCCCAACGAAGTCGAAGAGATCGCCGCCGCGCATCCCGGCGTGTTGGAAGTAGCCGCGGTAGCGCAGACAGATGATCGCTCCGGCGAATCCGTGGCGCTGTTCGTCGTGCGCAAGGATCCCAATCTCACGGCGCAGCAGCTCATAGACTTCTGTCGCGAACAGCTCACCGGCTACAAGTTGCCCAAGCACGTCTACTTCAGGAACGAGTTGCCTAAGACCAATGTCGGCAAGATCCTGCGCCGCGTGTTACGCGACGAATTGCTTCGAGACAAGCCAGCTGAAGCTCCTCGCCCCAGCGACAAGATTCACGCCCACGCTCACGTGTGATAGCGGGGGCTGAGTTCGTGCACCGCTGCGATCATGGCGCCGGCATGATCCGGTGAAATCTGCGGATGAATGCCGTGGCCGAGGTTGAACACGTGGCCATGCCCATGGCCATAGCTTTCGAGCACGCGCCCGACTTCTTCGCGAATCCTTTCGGGCGAGGAGTACAGGCAGGACGGATCGAGATTTCCCTGTAGCGCTGTGCTGTCGTTTACCGATCGGCGTGCGTCGGCGAGATCTGTTGTCCAGTCAACGCCCAAGGCGTCGCAGCCGGTCTTTGCCATCTCGCTCAACCATGCGCCGCCGCCCTTGGTGAAGAGACTCACCGGCACTTTGCGATGTTCGTTTTCTCGCGTCAGGCCGGCAACGATGGACTGCATGTACTGCAGTGAGAATTCGCGATACTGCGCCGGCGCGAGCACACCACCCCAGGTATCGAAGATCATGACCGCTTGCGCGCCCGCTGCGATCTGCGCATTCAGGTACAGCGTGGTCGACGTAGCCAACAGAGCCAGCAACCGATGCAGTGTGGCTGAATCTTCGTACATCATACCTTTGATGCGGGCGAAATCGCGCGTGCTGCCGCCTTCGACGACGTAGGTCCCGACAGTCCACGGACTGCCGGCGAATCCAATCAAGGGGACACTGTCGTGCAATTCACGGCGGATGAGCGCAACCGCATCCATCACGTAGCGCAGGTCTGTGGCCGGATCGGGAACACCGAGGCGATCGACATCCGCGCGGCTGCGCACTGGTCGTTCGATGCGCGGGCCTTCGCCCGTTTCGAACTGCAAGCCAAGTCCCAGGGCATGCGGGATCGTCAGGATGTCGGAGAACAGGATGGCCGCATCGAGGGGGAACCGTGCAAGCGGTTGCAGGGTCACTTCGCATGCCAGTTCCGGCGTCATGCACAGCTTTAGAAAATTGCCGGCGCGTTCACGTGTGGCTCGATACTCAGGTAGATATCTACCTGCCTGGCGCATCATCCAGACTGGCGTTCTCGGTACCGGCTGTCGAAGCAGCGCGCGCAGCAGCAGGTCATTTTTCAGCACGGGAGTTCCTGGGAGTTTGAGTTGCCGCGACCGCCGTCGATCGGCGGCCGGTGGTGCCTGCGCACGTCAGCTGCGTTTGGCCGGATCGAACATGCGTTCGTATTCGGTGATGGCATATCGGTCCGTCATGCCTGCGATGTAATCCGCCACGGCGCGCGCGCGACCGGTCGCGCCGGATTGCGTCTCCATATCGATTGCAGCCTCGTGATGCTCGGTCGGCAGCAGTTCGATGCGCGCGAAGAATGCGTCGAACAAGCCTCGCACCACTGTCTGCGCTTTGCTCGTCATACGCAGCACGCGATAGTGGCGGTACACATGGTCGCGCAGATAACGCTTCAATTCCAGATGTTCCGCAGCAACCCGTTCGCTGAACAGCACCATCGGTTCCTGGCTCGCCCGCACGTCGTCCACCGACTCGGGACCGGCATCGGCGATCTGCGTGGCCGTGGTTTCGATGAGGTCCGTCACTACGTAGTTGATCATCCGGCGTACGACTTCATGCACCAGCCGCCGGCCCGTGACTTCCGGATACGTCGCCAGCACGACATCGTACTGCATGCGAAACAGGGGCACTTCGTTCAGTTCGTCGATGGTGATGATGCCGGCGCGCAGGCCGTCGTCGAGATCGTGGTTGTTGTAGGCGATCTCGTCGGAGAGATTGGCGATCTGCGCTTCGAGCGTGGGCTGCAGCCTGTGAATGAATCGTTCGCCGAGTTCGCCGAGCTGGCGGGCGTTGGTCAGGGAGCAATGCTTGAGAATGCCTTCGCGTGTTTCGAAGGTGAGGTTGAGCCCGGGAAACGCCGCGTAGCGCTCCTCCAGTTCGTCCACAACCCGCAGCGATTGCAGATTGTGCTCGAAACCGCCGTGCGCACGCATGCATTCGTTCAACGCATCCTGTCCCGCATGACCGAACGGCGTGTGGCCGAGATCGTGAGCCAGGCAGATGGCTTCGACGAGTGTCTCGTTGAGTTGCAACGCGCGCGCGATGGTGCGGGCGATCTGGGCAACTTCGATGGAATGCGTCAGCCGCGTTCGATACAGGTCGCCTTCATGATTGACGAACACCTGCGTCTTGTAGACCAGCCGGCGGAAGGCGGTGGAGTGGATGATGCGATCGCGGTCGCGCTGAAATTCGCCGCGCAACGTCGGCGCCTCTTCCGGATACCGTCGACCTCGCGATGCGGCGTCGTTCGCCGCGTAAGGAGCCAGCGACGCGTCGGAGTACATCAGCTGAAATGCTCCCGTAGCGTGTCGTCGAACGCTGCGCCAGGATAATCGCCCACCACTTCGGCATTGCCCAGCCGGCGCAGCAGCACCAGCCGCACTTTGCCACCCAACACTTTCTTGTCCATGCCCATCAGGCCGCGGGCGCGATCCGTTCCGATCGAGGGCGCGCGAACCGGCAACCCAAATCGCTCCAGTAATCGCACCACGCGCAGCCGATCGGCATCGGATAACCAACCCATGCGAACGGACATGTCTGCGGCCATCGCCATGCCTACCGCAACGGCTTCCCCGTGTAACCAGGTTCCATAGCCGGTTGCCGTCTCGATGGCATGACCGAAGGTGTGTCCGAGATTCAGGATGGCGCGTAATCCCTGCTCGCGTTCATCGACGCCGACGATGGCTGCCTTGATCTCACAGGAGCGCTTTACCGCGTAAATCACTGCTGCATCCTCGCGAGCGGCCAACTCGCCGGCATGGGTTTCCAGCCACGCCAGGAACTCGAGATCGTGAATGAAGCCGTATTTCACGACTTCCGCCAGCCCGGCGCGAAACTCCCGCTCAGGCAAGGTAGCCAGCGTCGCGATATCGGCGATGACAGCGCGGGGCTGATGAAACGCACCGATCATGTTCTTGGCGCGAGGATGGTTGACCGCCGTCTTGCCCCCGACAGAGGAATCGACCAGCGACAACAGCGTCGTGGGCACCTGGATGTAATCGATGCCGCGCTGATAAGTGGCGGCGGCAAATCCCGCCATGTCGCCGACGACGCCGCCGCCCAGTGCGATCACGGCAGCGTCGCGGTTCAGGCGGTTGTCGATCAAGGCATCGACGATCAGACCGAAGGTCTCCAGCGTCTTGTAGCTCTCGCCATCGGGAAGCACCACGGATTGGATCCGGCGATCGCCGAGCGCGCGGGTCAATGTGGATAGATAAAGTGGCGCGACGGTAGCATTCGTCACGATCAACAGATGGCGTGCCGCGATGTGGCGATCGAGTAACGCCGCGTCCTGCAACAGGTCGCGCCCGATCACGATGGGATAGCTGCGGTCTCCCAATTCGATGCCGACTGTCTGGGGCGAAGTCGCACTCATGCGATGACCTGGACAATGAGTTGCTGGGCGATGTCGTCGGCCACGGCGCGGACCTGGCGCCGATCGGTGGAGACCGTCACGGCAGCGATGGATTCATAGAGTGGGGCACGCAATGCCATCAGCTCGCGGAGCTTGGCTTCCGGATCGTCGGTGTACAGCAGCGGGCGCTGGCGTCCGTGTCGCGTGCGCTCCACCTGCTGGCCGATGCCCGTCTTGAGGTAAACAACCTGGCCGCGGGCGGCAAGGCGTTCCCGGTTTTCCGGCGACAGTATGGCGCCGCCGCCGGTCGCGATGACCGTGTGCCGCAGCTGGGTGAGTACGTCGATGATCTCGCGTTCGCGCTCGCGAAATCCGACCTCGCCTTCCTTTTCGAAAATGTAGGGAATGTCCACTCCGGTACGCCGCTCGATCTCGGCATCGCTGTCGTAGAACTCCAGGTGCAGCAAACGAGCGAGATGTCGCCCTACGGCGCTCTTGCCTGAGCCCATCGGACCGATGAGGTATACGTTGTGTTCGTAGGGGCACGTCGTCATACGGATGTGACGCGACTATAAACGAAAGCGGCCGCTCCCCGGTCAAATCCGGGGAGCGGCCGCGTCGAAACAGCTATCGCAGACGGCTGATCAGTACAGGTTGGCGCCTTCGCGCAGGATGCGAGGCGTGACGAAGATCAGCAGTTCGTCCTTGTTGTCGGTCTTGCTGGTGGTCTTGAACAGGCGGCCGAGCACCGGGATGTCGCCGAGCAATGGCACCTTGACCTCCGCGTCGCGGCGTTCCGTTTCGAGGATGCCGCCCAGGACCACTGTCTGGCCGTCGTTCACCAGCACCTGGGTAACGATTTCGCGGGTGTCGATGCTCGGCACCTGACCGCCGGTCGCGCTCTGCACCAGCTGGCCAACACTGTCCTTCGCGACGGTGAGGTCGAGGATCACGCGGTTATCGGGCGTGATCTGCGGAGTGACTTTCAGGCTGAGCACGGCCTTCTTGAACTGGGTCGTGGTCGCGCCGCTGGATGAAGATTCCTGGTAAGGAATTTCCACACCCTGCTCGATGGTCGCTTCGCGCTGGTTGGCGGTGATCAGTCGTGGCGACGAAACGATCTCGCCGCGACCTTCAGCCTGGGCAGCGGACAGTTCGAGATCGACCAGATAATCCGAGTCGAGAAGCGTCAGCGCGAGTCGACCGGCCGCGTTGGCGACAGGAAGGTTCACGAGGTAACGATCCGCGGCCGAACCAGGCAGTGTGAAACCACCAATCTGGTTGGTCGTGCCGGCAGGAGTGCCGATGGGCGGATCAGTTGGGGTTGCGCCAGCCAGCGACGGGAATGGGCTGATGCCGATGCCGTCGGAATCGTCGGAACCCACTGGCCCACCGATCAGGCCGAGGCCGTCGCTACCGCCCTGCTGTACCACTGCGTTCGCACCGAAACGTACGCCGAGCTGGCGACTGAAATCGTCGTTGACGATGACGATGCGCGCTTCGATCATCACTTGGCGGACGGGAATATCGAGAGTCGACACCAGCCGGCGAATGTCGGCGAGCCGCTCGGAGGTGTCCTGAAGCAGCAGGGTGTTGGTGCGCTCATCGATGGAGACACTGCCGCGTTCCGATAGCAAGGAGCCGCCAGTCCCAGACTTCACGAGTGCGGCAAGGTCCGCAGCCTTCGCGTAGTTGACCTGCAGATACTCGGTGCGCAGAGGCGCCAGTTCCTGCACTTCCTGCCGAGCCGACAGCAGTTCCTTTTCACGCGCGGCGATTTCAGCTGCCGGCGCGATGAACATCACGTTGCCATCCTGGCGCATGTCGAGACCCTTGCTGCGCATGACGATGTCGAGCGCCTGGTCCCAGGGAACGTTCTGCAATCTCAAGGTCACGTTGCCCGCCACCGTGTCGCTGATGACCATGTTCTGGCCGCTGGTATCCGCGAGCAGCTGCAGTACCGCGCGCGTTTCGATGTCCTGGAAATTCAGGGTGAGGCGCTCGCCGACGTATTCCTTCTTGTCCTGCAGTTCGGGAGGCAGCTTGACCACCGGTTTGATTTCGATGGTGTAAGTGTTGTCGGACTGATAAGCCAGCTGTTCGTAATCGCCGTTCGCGGAGATCACCAGTCGCGCGCCGTCACCGACACGCAATGCATCGACTGCCGTTACGGGAGTCGCGAAATCGGTGACGTCCAGGCGCTGCAGGAGCGAATCGTTGATGGAGGTCTTGGCGAAGTTGACGACGATCCGGCCGCCTTCCTGGCGCAGGTCGGCAGGCACTTTCGAATCCGTCAGTTCCACCACTACTCGACCCGAGCCATCGCTACCGCGGCGGAAATCGATGTTGTTGAGGGTGCGCACACCGGAGACGGCTGCCGTAGAACGAGGCGTCATGGACGCGGCAACCGCTGTGCTGGAGGGACCGGTGCGGCTGACGCTGCTGCCGCCCAACGTCACGACGATCGTGTTGCCCTGGATGCGCGTGTCGTAAGGCACGAGGCTGTCGACGTTCAGTACCACGCGTGTCCGGCCGTTGGCTTCGGCGACATTCACGGTGTCGAGCACACCCTGCTTGACGTCTACGCGACGCGAACTCATGGCGACTGCCGTGTCCGGCAGGTCCAGTGCGATTCGCGCGGGGTTGTCGACGGTGAACGTCAGTGGCTGAGGAGCTGCGTCACTCAGGCGCAAGGTGAGTTCGACCTTGTTACCTGCGGTGACACTCGCCTGGATATCCTCGAGCCGATTGGCCGCTTGCGCGATGGCTTGTGCGCCCAGCGCACCCAGGAATAACAGCGCACAGGCCGCTCCGCGCGCACGCGCGAAGGCCGAGGTCGCTCCAGCACTCATCGCGAGGACGGGCTTGGCGAAAGTTGAAGACGACATTCTTGCGTTCTCCCTCTGATCATTCACTGAGTGCCAGCGCTGCCGGACGCTCGATATATCCGCCGACGCCGTCGGGCACAATTTCAATCAAGGAAACCTTGGTGCTGGTGATGCTCAGCACCCGGCCATCGTTCTGTCCCAGGTAATTGCCGGGCGCAACGCGGTGGACCAGACCGTCTTTACCCTGCACCAGGCCGAAATTCCTGCCCTTCACATCCAGCGTTCCCACCATGCGCAAGGTGTCGAGTGGCACCTGCTCGAGAAATTCACGCGGACGACGCACGTCGGGGCGCACCGAGTTGGCGACATCGTTACGCACCGGGGCACTCGGAATGAATGGCGATCGCAACGTCGATGCGCCATAGGCAAACGATTCGTACGGCTTGATTTCGGGCAGCGGATCGATGCGCTCGCCGGGACGTGCCTTGATCTCGGCCACCTTTTGTTTGAGCTCGTCGAGATTGTCCGAACAGCCAGCCAGGCACAGCAGTGCGGCGGCAAGTGTTATCGAGTTACGGTGCTTCATGGATATAGGCTGCTGCTGATGGCGATCGGTTGATCACGTTGACCAGTCCACATCGATGCCCGGGGCATCAACGCGGCGGCTGGTTCGGCTTGGGTTGCGCAGCAGCCTGTTCCTCCTCGTCCAGATACCGGTAAGTCTTGGCGGTGACATCGAGCTGCAACTCGTCGGTACCGCCGCCCTTGGTGTCTTTGGTAGCAGGCGCGATCTCCACATCGTGCAGAGTCACGATTCGAGGCAGAGCGGCGATGCCGCTGACGAATGCGCCGATGGCGTGGTACGAGCCGGTGAGCCGCATCTTGATGGGCAACTCGGCATAGAAATCCTTGTTGTTCTGCGGCAGCGGCTGGAACAGCTTCTGGTCCAGCCCGGCGCCGGAACCCTGCTGCGAAATGTCGGTCAGCAGGTTGGGTACTTCGGTCTTGTTCGGCAGCTTGCGCAGCATCGCGCCGAAGGACTCTTCCATTTCCTTCAGCTGTGCTTTGTAGGCATCGAGATTGCTGGCCTTGCGGGCCTTGCCTTCAAGCGTGCTGAGCAAACTCTGCTCTTCGGCGCGGGCCGCATCGAGTTCCGGCTTCTTAGGCTTCCAGGCCAGGAAATAGGCCATGATGGCCACGGCAATGACGAATCCGATGGCGATCGCGCCAAAGCGGAAGGGTCCTGGCCACCTGCCAGGATCGTTCGGATCGAGGTCACGTATCTGGTCGAGGACGCTCATTTAACCGCTCCCTGTGCAACCTTCGCCTGCCCATCTGCATCGGTTGCGGGTAGCTGTGGATTCTTTTGGGTGGCGTTCAACGTGAAGTCGGATCCGGTGTCGGTGCCGCCCTTGGTCTCGAGAATGTCCAGCGAGGGCTCGCTCAGCCACTGCGACGAATCTATGTTGCGCATGTACGAAGCCACGCGCGTGCTCGACTGCGCCATGCCTTTGATCTGCAATCTGCGATCGGTCTGCTTTACGCCGGTGAGATAGATCCCGTCCGGCAGCGTGCGCACCAGCTGATCGAACACGTGCACGATCTCGGGACGACTCAGTTCGAGCTGTTCGATGACCTGGATGCGCGCCTGCAGGGCCTGCTTGCGCTTGTCGAGATCGAGGATCTCCGCGATCTGCTTGTCGAGGATGGCGATTTCGCTTTTCAGGTATTCGTTACGCGCCGTCTGTTCGTCGATGGCCGATTGCATCTGCCAGTTCACGACGAAGGCGATCAGGCCGGCGAACAGCAGGGCGGCAACGAATGCCACGCCGAATTCCTGGCGCTTGCGTTTACGCTCGGCTTCCCGCCAGGGAACTAGATTGATTCTTGGCATATCAGTCGAAGCTCCGTAGCGCGAGGCCACATGCCGTGAGCAAGGCCGTCGCATCCTTCTTCACGGATTGCGCCTTGGCCTTCTGGCTGATTTTCATCTGGCCCAGTGGATCGCCGCGCTGTGCCTCGATGCCGACGCGCGACTGGATCATTTCCGCGGCGCCGGGAATATTCGCGCAGCCGCCGCAGATCACGATCTGTTCGGGTTGCTCCCGGCCGGCGCCCGAGGCGAGGAAGAACTGCAGCGAACGACTCACCTGCTGGCACATGTCGTCGATGAAGGGACCCAGGACTTCGGTTTCGTAGTTACCGGGCAGGCCGCCTTCCTTCTTGGCGCGGCCGGCTTCTTCCATGCTCAGTCCGTAGGTGCGCATCACTTCTTCGGTGAGTTGCTGGCCACCGAAGGCAAAGTCGCGCGTGTAGATGACTTTGAGGTCGCGAAGCACACTGAACGTGGTGCTGCTCGCGCCGAAGTCGACCACTGCGATGATGCGACCGAGCCCGCCGTCGGGCATCTGGTGAGTCAACAGGCGGCAGGCATTCTCGAGCGCGAAGGCTTCGACATCGACGATCTTGGCGGTGAGGCCCGCGGCGGCGCAGGCTGCGATTCGTTGTTCGACATTCTCGGAGCGTGTGGCCACCAGCAGCACGTCGAGCATCTCGGGATCTTTCTCCGAGGGGCCGATCACTTCGTAGTCGAAGCTCACTTCCTCCATCGGGAAGGGAATGTACTGGTCGGCCTGCATCTCGACCTGGCCCTCGAGTTCGTTCTCACTCAAGGTTCGCGGCATCTGGATCACCTTGGTGATCGCAGCATCGCCGCTGATCGCCACTGCCGCATCCTTGGCCCGGGCGCCGGAGCGCTTCACTGCACGCTTGATGGCATCGCCAACCGAATTGGCATCGACGATCGCTTTCTCGTTGATGGAGTTCGGAGGCGTCGCCTCCGCGGCATACGACTCGACGCGGTATTGACCACCACTCATGCTCAGCTCGATCAATTTGACCGAGGAGGTAGTGATGTCTAGTCCGAGGAGCGGCCTGGCTTTGGCAGATAAGAGCACGCTAGTTCCCTTTTAGATCAGACACTTGAGTGACGATCGGAGATCGGGCACGAAACACGGGCCGCAAATATATACAGGCGCGCGTTAAGTTGAATGTGAGGGGCCTCACGAAAAACCATCTAGGCGTCGCCAGAAATGGACGGCTTTGCTTCCCCACCCATTCAAGTTATTGATTTTAATGGGAGAATCAAAACGAAAAGATTCGACTGAACCCGTTTGCCATAACCCCGCGTTATTTACGCCGGGACATTCGGGCCGCTAACGCCGTTATCATTCCGTGCCGGTCCCCCACGCGGGTCAATCACCTCACCCGCCGACCTCGGGAAATCGTATCAAAGCTTATGACAAATTTGCGAACTGGATTCGCGCGTAATATTGCCTAGCCCGGTTTTACTAAGCAAGGACTTAGGGTTACTACCTGTGATGCGACGTTATCTTTCATCCCCTTGGCGCCTGGTGCTTTCCGCGCTGATCCTGCTGGTCGGCGGCGGCGTCCTGGGCCTGTTCGGCGCTTACCAATATCTGCATCCGTCACTGCCGGATGTTGCGTCGATCCGTGACATCCAGTTGCAGGTGCCGTTGCGTGTCTATAGTCGTGATGGGCGCTTGATCGCCCAATTCGGCGAGCAGCGCCGCATCCCACTGCCTTACGAAGCCATTCCTAAGCAGATCGTGAACGCGGTGTTATCTGCGGAAGACGATGGCTTCTTTCATCACAGCGGCGTCGATTATCCTGGATTGCTGCGCGCCACCGGCCGGCACCTGCTCTCCGGCGAAAAGAGCGAGGGCGGCAGCACCATCACCATGCAGCTCACCCGCGGCATCTTCCTCAGTCCGGAGAAAAGCTACCGCCGCAAGATGCTGGAGATATTCCTGACGCTGCGCATCGAACAGCAGTTCAGCAAGTCCGAGATTCTCACGCTCTATCTGAACAAGATGTTTCTCGGCCAGCGCGCTTACGGTGTCGGCGCAGCAGCCGAGGTGTACTACGGCAAGTCCGTCGACCAGTTGACGCTGCCTGAGATCGCCGTAATCGCAGGAACCTTCCGCCTGCCTTCCCGAGACAACCCGGTCGCGAATCCCGAACTCGCGAAACATCGTCGTGCCTATGTCCTGCGGCGCATGCGCGAGAACGAATTCATCACGGCCGAAGAATATGCAGCTGCGCTGGAAGCGCCAGTCGAGTCGAAGCTGCACGGACCGGCAGTGGAAGTCGATGCGCCGTATGTCGCGGAGATGGTGCGTGCGGATCTGCTGAGCCGTTTTGGCAACAAGGCCTATACCGCAGGCTACGAAGTCATCACCACGCTCGATTCAAGATTGCAGGCATCTGCCGTGAAATCGGTGCGGGCTGCGCTGCTCGAGTACGACATGCGCCACGGCTTCCGTGGCCCGATAGGCCATGTCACCAAGCCCGCCAGTTCGCGTGAGAAAGAATGGGCACAGTTGCTGGATGAGTTTCCGGATCGCGGCGGTTTGCAGCCGGCGCTGGTGCTCAACGTGGAAGAGAAAGAAGCGGTGGCCTGGTCTCGTGGCCATGGACGAGTCAATCTTCCGTGGACTGGATTGAGCTGGGCCCGGGCGCCGCTTCCCGATGGCAGCGTCGGTCCTCCCTTGCAGCGCGCTGCGGATGTGTTGAGTCCTGGCGATGTTATCTATGTCGCGCAGGAACGCGCCGGCAACTGGCGCATGGTGCAGATCCCGGAAGCGCAGGGCGCATTCGTCGCGGTCGATCCGCAGGATGGCGCAATCGCCGCGCTGGTGGGCGGCTTCGATTACTTCGGCAGCAACTTCAATCGCGCGGTGCAGGCGAAACGCCAGCCAGGCTCCTCGTTCAAACCATTTCTATATTCGGCAGCGCTAGAACATGGTTTCACTGCGGCAACCGTGGTGAACGACGCACCGCTGGTGATCGACGATCCGACGCTCGAAGCCAGCTGGCGGCCGCAGAACAACACCCGCGAGTTCGGTGGTCCGATGCGGTTGCGCGAAGCGCTGGTGCGTTCACGAAACCTGGTTTCCATTCGCGTACTGCATGCACTGGGGCCCGCTTACGCCACCAAGTACATCGAGCGTTTCGGCTTTCCCGAGAACAGCCTGCCGCGTAATCTCACTTTGGCGTTGGGCACAGCCCAGGTTTCGCCATTGGAAATGGCGAGCGCCTACTCGGTGTTCGCGAACGGCGGGTATCGCATCGAAAACTATTACGTGCAACGCATCTCGGCGCCCGACCGCACAGTGTTGTTCGAGGCGCAACCGCGTTTCGTGTGCCGGTCCTGTTTCGATCCTCCCCCGCAGCCGGCAGAGGGTGATACTGCAGCTGCCGATGTCGCGACAGTTGCTGCGCTTCCGCCAGTCACTGAATCCACCGACGAATCGCGTTGGGGAAACATCAGTTACCTGCAGGAGAAAATGGTGGCGCCACAGGCTATCTCGCCACAGAACAGTTATCTCATGACCGACATCATGAGTGACGTCGTGCGCCGCGGCACGGCTACGAGAGCTCTGCAGTTGAAGCGCAGCGACTTGGCTGGCAAGACCGGCACCACCAACGATCGCCGCGATGCGTGGTTCTGCGGATTCAATTCCTCGCTGGTCGGCACCGCCTGGATCGGCTTCGACCAGGAACGCTCGCTCGGACCCGGCGAAGAAGGCAGCCGCACGGCGCTGCCGATGTGGATTTATTTCATGGCCGACGCATTGCAGGGAACCAGCGAGCAACGCCGCGTGGCGCCGCCGGGACTGGTTACGATGCGAGTATCGGCCGATTCGGGTCTGGCGGCGCCGGCCGGCGAGCCGGGCGGCATTTTCGAAACCTTCATCGCGGGACACCTGCCGCCACAAGGCGAAGGAGATGGATCGGCGGGAACAGACGGCTCCAAGACACCACCAGGAGAAACACGCAGCGAGGAATCCTTGTTTTAAGAGGCATGCATCAGCACTATCGAACGATCACATCGCGTCTGGCGTGGAGGCGAAGATGAGTAAGCGAATGGGTCCACGTGGAGAACACCTGCGGCGCGCCGTCGCCCAGGAAGCCGCGCGCATCATGTCGGAACATGGCATAGACGACTATGGTCTGGCGAAACGCAAAGCGGCGGAACGTCTCGGCGCCACCGACATCGCGGTGCTGCCGAAGAATGCGGAAATCGAGGCCGCCCTGGCGGATCATCATCGACTGTTCGAGTTCGACACTCACTCGTCGACCTTGAGCGACTTGCGCCGCACGGCGCTGCAGGCGATGCGGCTGTTGAAGAAGTTCGAGCCGCGGTTGGTGGGGCCGGTATTGAGCGGCACGGCGTCGGCTCACTCCGAAGTCAACTTGCACCTGTTCGCGGAAGCACCTGAGTCCGTGGCGATGCACTTGATGGATAACGCCATTCCCCATCACATTGCCGAACGCCGGTTACGCTACGAACCCGATCGGCTGGTGTATTACCCGGTGGTGCAATTCGTCGCGGGCAACCGGCCGATCGACGCAGTGGTGTTTCCCCTGAACGGGATCCGCCAATCGCCTTCGAGTCCGGTCGACGGCAAGCCGATGCGGCGCGCCGACAGCCACGAGCTGGAATCCATGCTCGCGGTCAAAGCAGAAACACGCGGCGAGGGCGTCTTGCGCGATTGACCAAGTCGCGGAAGAAGAAGCTATGCGCGTCGACTCGGAGTCCGAGTCGACGCGCTCATCGAGGTAATCAGCGCTTGCCGACTTCGACGTAGTTGCGCTTGGGCGAGCCCGTGTAGAGCTGACGTGGACGACTGATCTTCATGGCAGGGTCGGAAATCATTTCCTGCCAATGCGCCACCCAGCCCACGGTGCGGGCGATGGCAAACATCACCGTGAACATCGACGGCGGAATGCCGATGGCGCTGTAAATGATGCCCGAGTAGAAGTCGACGTTCGGGTACAGCTTGCGTTCGACGAAGTACTCGTCCTTCAACGCGATCTCTTCCAGCTTGAGCGCCAGCTCGAACAGCGGATTGTCCGACTTGCCCAGCTTCGCGAGCACCTTGTGCGCCATCGCACGAATGATGGTCGCGCGCGGATCGAAGTTCTTGTAGACCCGGTGGCCGAAGCCCATGAGGCGGAAGTTGTCGTTCTTGTCCTTCGCCTTGGCGAGGAACTTGGGCACGTTCTCCACTGTGCCGATCTGCTCGAGCATCGCGAGCACAGCCTCGTTCGCACCGCCGTGCGCGGGACCCCACAGAGCCGAAATGCCTGCTGAAATCGCAGCGTAAGGATTCGCCCCAGTGCTGCCGGCGAGACGCACGGTGGAGGTACTCGCGTTCTGTTCGTGATCGGCATGCAGGATGAACAGCAGGTCGAGCGCCTGTGCCGTCACCGGATCGATCTTGTAAGGCTCGCACGGCACCGCGAAGAACATGTGCAGCAGGTTGGAGCCGTAATCCAGGTCGTTACGCGGATAGATGAACGGCTGGCCGAGGGAATGCTTGTAGGCCGCGGCGGCGATGGTCGGAATCTTCGCAATGATCCGGTGCGCGAAAATCTCGCGATGGCGCGGATTATTGATGTCCATCGAGTCGTGATAGAACGCCGACATCGACGCCACCACGCCCGACAGCATGGCCATCGGATGCGCGTTGTATTGAAAGCCGTTGAAGAAGCGCAGCAGCGATTCGTTGATCATCGTGTGATGCTGGATCGCGTGCGTGAATTCGGAAGTCTGGTCGGCCGTGGGCAGCTCGCCGTTGATGAGCAGGTAGGCCACTTCGAGGAAGTTGCTCTTCTCGGCCAGTTGCTCGATGGGGATGCCCCGGTGCAGCAACACGCCTTCGTCGCCGTCGATGTAGGTGATCTTGCTCTCGCAAGCCGCGGTGGCCATGAAGCCGGGGTCGAAAGTGAACATTCCGTGATCTTTCGTCAGCGCCGCGATGTTCAGGACATCGGGACCCAGCGTGCCGCTTTTGACTTCAGCGAGCGATTTTTTACCCGTTGCCAGGTTAGTCAGTTCAAATTTCTTCTCGGACATGTGCTCTTCCCGACGATGGACTCTGCGAATCGGTGTATTTTTTTGCAAGTGCAAATCGAACTCGCAGACTTACACGTCAACGCCATCGAATCAAGCGTGTAGCGGCCGCGTCTTTATTGGTAATCGATCCATCCCCGGACGCGTCGACATTACTCGACAATCTTGATCAATTGCCCCGCCTTGGGCTCCTTGTTCGGATACAGGTCGTTCATCAGGCGCAGCTTTTCCGGGGCGTATTCCTTGATCGGGGAACTGCGGGCGAGATCCGCCATGCGCGTGTTGCCGTCCGCGGTGATGGTCTTGATCTTGTAGGGCTCGGCCATCGCGAATTCCTGTGCCTTCAGCCGCCGGAAGGTTTTCACCGTCGACATGATCAGCGGATCGGCCGAAGGCACGCCGCTGGACGCTTTGCTCGCGCCCGAAAAGACATAGGCCAGATTATTGTGAAACACCACCGCGTAGCGCATGGGGACGACACCGAACTCCGTATTCGCCGAACGCACGATGGTGGTGTAGCCCTGCAGTCCGTTGACCTCGATTGAGGAACCTTGCCCGGCGCCGGCACGCGCGAGCAATCGCGACAGGAATTCCTGCGGCCCCACATTTGGAGGCGGTGCCTGGGTCTGCATCTGCATCATGCTTTCCTTGCCGGGCGAAACCGCCAGCAGGCGCTCCGCCTGGTTCTCCACTCGCCAGCCGCTCGGGAACGCCAGGGTGAAGCCGAGGTTGGCGTGGTAGAAACGATTCGCCTTGAGCACACCCTGAGCGCGGCTCGCGCCCACCGGCAAACCTGCGATCGCTTTGAAATAGCGCTCCTTGCCGGGATCCACCTTGTCACCGCCATTGCCTAGCTTGTCGGCCGCTTTGACGACTTCGCTCAAGCGCGAGTCGTTGTCCGGGTGGGAAGCGAATACGCCGTGATACACGTGCGGTTCGCGTTTCTCTTCACGCGCTCGCTGCAGTTCGAACATCTCCTGGTTCTTGAGCAGGCGCACGACATCGATCATGTGCTCCGGAGCCAGGTCCGATTTCGCCAGGTACTCGGCACCCAGCCGGTCAGCCTCGAGTTCCATGTCGCGCCCGTAACCAGTCACGAGCGCCGCGCCCGCGTAATCAGCGAGTCCCGCCAGATCGCCGCTGCCGGTGAAGATGCCGACGGCGGCTGCACCGATGCTGCTCATCGTCGACTGGGTCTGTCGCTTCACCGGATGGCGTGCATTGACGTGGCCGATCTCGTGGCCCAGGACTGCCATCAACTCCGCCTCGGAGTTCAGGAAATTCATGATGCCGCGAGTGATGTAAACGTAACCGCCGCCCGTGGTGAAGGCGTTGATGTCCTCGCTGTCGAGCACCGTAAATGTGTATTGCAGCTCCGGACGCTGGCTGACTTTCGCGGCTCGCTGGCCGACTTCGTTCACGTACTGTTGCAACTGAACGTCGTCATAAGCGCCGCCGAACTGTTGCAGCATGAGCGGATGAACCTGCCTGGCTTTCTCGATCTCCCCCTTCTCGGAGGAAAACACCAGATCGGGGCGACCGCTGACCGGATTGGACGCGCAACTGGACAGTGCGAAGGCGACGCAGACCAGGGGCAGTAAGCGAGCAGCAGCGTGATGGAGCATGAGAGTGCGCTCGTGAATGAGAGGACGAACCTCGTCGCAGCTTAGCAACCTGGCCGCACGCGACGCGAGGCTCAAGGATCGGTTATTGGAGAGGGGCACCTGCCGCTAGTTCCATGGCGGGCGCTTCAGGAGGAAATTGTAGAGGCGGCGGATGAACGGCCCCAAAACGAAAAGGGCGCCCCGTGGCGCCCTTTTTCAATTACGGCAGCGAATCGCTGCTCGGCACCGTTCGTCAGCGAACGGCGACCGCGAACTTCAGCGAGCGTACTTCTTGTTGAACTTGTCGACGCGACCGCCGGTATCGACGACCTTCTGCTTGCCCGTATAGAAGGGGTGGCAGTTGGAGCAAACTTCGATCTGCAGATCGTGACCCAGGGTCGAACGGGTGATGAACACATTCCCGCAAGTGCAGGTGACGTTCGTGTCTTTATATTCGGGATGGATGTCTGTCTTCATGGCGGTCTGCCTGGCCGCGTGAACGGCCGACGGAAAAGGTCGCGCAGTGTAGCTATGAGTGCTCCCCTGCGCAAGCGAAAAGCCGGACCAACAACGCTAATTTTATGTTGAACCGGCCCAGGCCCCAGACCGGCCCTAGTTATCCACAAAACCTGTGGATAAGTGTGTGGATGAAATGGTGCCGGCATGAAGTGAAGGCCTTCAAAAAACTGTCATTTGCGTTTTGGTTAAAATTTCGCCACGTATTTTTCCCTTATCCACTCAACGGGTTACACAGCTCTGCTTAGACTCCGCATGTAGTTTGGGCATCAAGTCGAGCTCCTGGCGACGTGGGCGCCGAGGTGTGCATAACCCTCGGGCCGTCACTTGCGCAAATGCCACCGGGATTCCGATTTTTGTGCGCCAGTTCACACACTTGCGTCGATCGGACTGGTGCGCAGCGGGTCGCAAAGTGTCGTCATCCGGCGTCGGTCGGGACGCCGGTTTCCGGCAGAAACAGGCCCTGCAATTCATTGAGGAACTGCAGGCCTAAGGTCGTGGGCCGCCACCAGTCGGAATCGATCTGTTCGAGCATGTTCTTGCGCCGCGCGCTCTCGAGCACTTCGGCAAGCGCCGCCGCAGGTAACCCGGTGCGCATTTCGAAGTGCTGTATCGAAAACCCTTCCAGCAAGCGCAGCGTGTTGAGCATGTATTCGAACGCACGGTCGCCGGGTTCGATGCTGCGCCGGTTTTTCATTCTCGATTCCGGCGAACGCGACAGGTAATCGCGCGGGTGATGGACGCGTTCGGTGCGAACGATGCGACCTTCGCCGGCAATCGTGAGCTTGCCGTGCGCGCCCGCTCCGATACCCAGGTAATCGCCGAACTGCCAGTAGTTCAGGTTGTGCCGACAGCGCCGCTGCGGTCGTGCGTAACCCGAAATCTCGTACTGCGCATAGCCGTGCGCTTCCAGCAAGGCCTGGCATTCGAGCTGCATTTCCCAGGTCTCATCGTGCTCGGGCAGCGGCGGCGGTCGATGGAAGAAGACAGTCCCCGGTTCGAGCGTCAGCTGGTAGTGAGAGATGTGCTGCGGATTCAGGGCGATCGCGGCAGCGACGTCGTCCAGCGCCTGCTGCCTGGTCTGCTGAGGCAATCCGTACATCAGGTCGAGATTGAAGTTCGTCAGGCCTGCGCTTGCGAGCTCATCTACCGCGCGTCGTATTTCATCGGCGCCGTGAATGCGACCGAGCAGTTGCAGGTGCGGTTCGCTGAACGTTTGAGCGCCCAGCGAAACACGCGTCACGCCGGCGTCGCGATAACCGGTGAACCGGCCGTGCTCGATCGTTCCGGGATTGGTCTCGAGCGTCACCTCCATGTCGGCGACACAGCCCAGGCGCGAGCGAACGCCGTCCAGGAAACGTCCGATGTGATCCGGAGTGAACAGGCTCGGCGTACCGCCGCCGAAGAAAATGGAAGTCAATGGCCTCGCCGTCATCTGTTCCAGGTCGAGATCCAGATCCTGCAGCAGCGCATCGATGTACTGCGCATACGGAATCAACGCCGGCGCCGCGTGTGAATTGAAGTCGCAGTAAGGACATTTGCGCACACACCAGGGCAGGTGCACGTACAGAGACAGCGGCGGTTCCTGCAGTGGAACGCTCATGACGAAGGCAGCTTCTCCAACAGCTCGCGCAACGCGAGGGCGCGATGGCTGATGAGATTTTTTTCGAGAGGCGACAACTCGGCGGCCGTGCGGCTGCGTCCCGCCGGATCCACGAGTTCGAAGATAGGATCGTAACCGAACCCGCCGCTGCCCCTGGGCGTGTCGATCAGACGGCCTTCCCAGCTCGCCTGGCAGACGATGGGAGCAGGATCGAGATCCCAGCGCATGTACGCAAGCGCGCAGCGGTAGCGAGCGCTGCGGCCCGACTGTGGAACATCACGCAACTCATCGATCAGCTTGTTCAGATTGTCCCGGTCGCTCGCGCCGATCCCCGCATAGCGCGCCGAATAGATGCCCGGCGCGCCACGCAATGCATCCACTTCGATTCCCGAATCGTCGGCAATCGCGGGTAATCCCGAAACACGCGCTGCGTGCCTCGCTTTGAGGATGGCGTTCTCGACGAATGACAGGCCGGTCTCCTCCGCCTGTTCTGCTGTGAATGCGGACAGCGCGA
Organism: Steroidobacteraceae bacterium; assembly: GCA_040509875.1. Taxonomy (GTDB): domain Bacteria; phylum Pseudomonadota; class Gammaproteobacteria; order Steroidobacterales; family Steroidobacteraceae; genus Steroidobacter. The sequence goes on from JBEVKB010000077.1 coordinate 20,462, forward strand.
CTACTTCCATACCTCGGGGCAACAGCAGCCCCTGCAATTCACGCAGCTTGCCCGCGTTGCCGGTTGCCAGAACGATGCGCATGCAGGTGGCGAGGTCCGTAGCGTTGCGGCTCAATCCGCGTTCAACGCTTCCTGCTGTTTGGCGAGCAGCAGTCCGATCGCGTTGGCGCCGAGATTCAGCAGTTCATCCAGTTCGTTGCGGCGGAAGGCGTGTCCTTCGGCGGTTCCCTGGACTTCGATGAAACCACCACCGTTGTTCATCACGATATTCATGTCGGTCTCGGCGTCCGAATCTTCCGCGTAATCCAGGTCCACCACCGGCATGCCCGACCAGATGCCAACGGATACCGCCGCTACCTGGCCGTGAATCGGGCTTTCGCGCAGGGCGCCTTTGCGAACCAGAGTATTCACCGCGTCGACCAGGGCAACGTAACTGCCCGTGATAGCCGCTGTGCGCGTACCGCCATCTGCCTGCAGCACGTCGCAGTCGAGCGTGATAGTACGTTCGCCGAGCGCTTTCGCGTCGACGACAGCGCGCAGTGCACGGCCGATCAGACGCTGGATTTCTAGTGTTCGTCCACCCTGCTTGCCTGCAGAAGCTTCACGCCGAGATCGCGTGTGAGTCGCTCGCGGCAACATGCCGTACTCCGCTGTGACCCAACCGCGGCCCGTGTTGCGCATGAACGGCGGAACCGAATCCTCGACACTGGCAGTGCACAGCACACGCGTATCGCCGAATTCGACCAGCACCGAACCTTCCGCATGACGTGTGAAACGCCGTGTGATTCGGACCGGCCGCAATTCATCGACGGCGCGACCGCTGGGACGACGTTTCATGAGCATTCCTCGAGAGTGACGCGCCGGCATGGGGGCCAGACGCTAACGTGACGCTAAATAGCAGCGGTGCGCTCCTACGAGGCACCGGACCTAAGCTTAGCAGGCTGCGCTCTTCAGTCGGCGAGCCAGCGCAATACCGCCGCGGTGGAGTTGTCGCTGAACGGTGAGGAAGCCTGCACGGCACGACGGCCCAGCGCCTCGAGCCAGGCGCGCAGGTTCTGCATGTCATCGCGAAAGAATCCCGCAATATCCACGTCCCGCAGGTTCGCCCAGATGCCGTCCGTGCACAGCAGCAGCACATCGCCTGGCTGCAGCGTGTGCCGGCCGCTGATGGTCATCTCGGGAATCGCCGGATCGCCGCCGAGACAACACTCGACGAAATTGCGCATCGGATGGGTGGCCACTTCTTCTTCGGAAATTTTGCCTTCCCGCAGCAGCAACTCGACATGACTGTGATCGCGCGTGCGAATGTGGACTTTGCCGTGCCGGATCCAATACACGCGGCTATCGCCGACGTGCGCCCAGTAGGCCGTGCCATCCTGCACCAGACATATTGCTATCGTGGCGCGCGGCCGGGCATCGATCGACTGGCCGCTGCCGAGACGCGCGACATCGTCATGCGCACGCGCCAGTGCCATGTGCAGGAATCCCAATGGATCGAACATCGGCAGTGGCGTCTGCTGAAACGAGTCCGTCAGGCTGCGCAACGCCGTGTCGGCGGCCCGACTGCCATCGGAATGTCCGCCCATGCCATCAATGACAACGAGCAAAGCGGCCTTTTCGGCTGCTATGACGGTGACACGATCCTGGTTGTCCTCGCGGTCACCCACCAGGCTCAAATCTGCATGCTCGATCCGCAAACGCGGGCTCCGGCCGGATGGCTTTTCGCTGTTACACTTGGCGGCGCTTTATACACCGGCGCAGGGTGCGCAGGTAAGACCGCTTTTTCCTTAATCCCATTTGAAGAGTATCCCGCTTCCATGATCCGTAGCATGACCGGTTTCGCCCGACGCGAACGCCAGGGCCCCTGGGGCACGCTGGTGTGCGAGCTTCGCACCGTCAATCATCGTTATCTCGAAATTTCCCTGCGCCTGCCCGAAGAGCTGCGCTCGCTCGATAACGATACGCGCCAGGCCATCGGCAGCGGCCTGCGTCGCGGCAAGGTGGATGCGAATCTCTATCTCAAGACGACGACCGGCACCGCGCGCAAGCTGGAACTGGACGGCGCGATACTCGACGAGCTGCTGGCGCGAATCGGCGATGTACGCCAGCGCGTCGAGGCAACCGCGCCGCTGAATGCGTTAGACATATTGCGTTGGCCCGGCGTCATTCGCGATGCCGAGGGCGACGTGCGGCCGGTACTGACTGCCACAATCGAACTGGTGCGCGAGGCTCTGCAGGAGCTGAACGACACCCGGCTGCGCGAAGGCCAACGCATCCGTGAACTGTTGGCAAGCCGCTGTGCGTCCATGACGGCGCAGGTGGAAATAGTCCGCATGCGGCTGCCGGAAGTCTCGCAACGCCTGCGCCAGCGCCTCATCGAAAGAATTTCGCAGCTCGGCGCCACGCCGGATGCTGACCGGCTGGAACAGGAGCTGGTCATCTATGCGCACAAGATGGATGTCGACGAGGAGATGGACCGGCTCGCAGGCCACCTGCTTGAAGTGAAATCGGCGCTGGACTCTTCCGAGCCCGCGGGCCGCCGCCTCGACTTCCTGATGCAGGAACTCAATCGCGAAGCGAATACGCTGTCATCGAAATCGCAGGACGCGGAGACCACACGCGCCGCGGTCGATATGAAAGTCATGATCGAGCAGATGCGTGAGCAGATCCAGAATGTCGAGTAACACAGGCCGCTGCGTGGCAGTCCTTGTGGCGATCGGACTGGTGCGATGACAGCAGCTCGCGGACAACTGTTCGTGATCGCCGCGCCGTCGGGGGCGGGTAAGACATCGCTCGTGCGCGCGCTGATGCAACGTCAGCCCGGGCTGCGCTTCTCGGTGTCGTACACGACGCGTCGACAGCGTGACAACGAGGTCGCCGGTCGCGATTACTTCTTCGTCGATAAGCCGGAATTCCAGCGCATGATCGCGGCCGGCGAATTCCTCGAATACGCGCAGGTGTTCGACAACTTCTACGGCACCTCGCGCGCCCAGGTGGAATCTCTGCTGGATGCCGGTAACAACGTGCTGCTGGAAATCGATTGGCAGGGAGCGCGGCAGATCCGGGCAGCGCTGCCGGAATGCCGCTCGATCTTCATCCTGCCGCCCTCACGCGAGGCGCTCGAAACCAGGTTGCGCGGACGCGGCACGGATAGCGACGAAGTGATTGCGCGCCGACTGCGTGACTCGATCGCCGACATGTCGCATTGGGACGAATTCGATTATGTCGTGGTCAACGACGATTTCGCCCGCGCCACTGCCGAACTCGAATCGATCGCGACCGGCGAGGCGCCGCATCTGCGCCGCGAACGAATTGAACTACAACCCTTCATTCGCGATCTCATCGGACAGGATCGCTGACAGCCGATCGGGACATCGGCGGGCTTGGCGGACCCATTCACCGTTTCTTGTATGGAGACTCTTAATGAAATCGACCCTGATCCCCGTATGCGGCGCCGTGCTCTGCGCGCTATTCCTTACTGCCCCGACGCAAGCAGCAGACACTGAACGACCGCGTACCATCGCCGTAGCGGGAGTGGGCGAAGTGCAGGCGGAGCCCGATCGTGCGCTGGTCACTCTCGGCGTGGAATCACGCAAGCCGAAACTGGAAGACGCGCGCGCCGAAGTCACCAAGACCATCGACGCGGTTCTCAAACTCACGCGCGATCTCAAGATCGAAACCCGTTACGTGCGTTCGACGCGCGTCAACGTGCAAGCCGAGTACAACTGGGACAACGGCGCGAAAGAGCGCAACCTCATCGGCTATTTCGTTTCACGGCAGGTCGAAGTCGAACTGCGCGATCTCGACAAGCTCGGACAATTGCTGGAACGTGCGACCGACCTGGGCGTCAACCAGATGGGCGATC
>JBEVKB010000078.1:0-21375 GCA_040509875.1 Steroidobacteraceae bacterium
CAAGGACAACGTGACTGAGCGCGCTCAGGTCGAGAGTGCCGCGCTTGATGTGATCCATGACGCGACCGGGAGTGCCGACGACGACATGCACGCCGCGCTTGAGGCTCTGCAACTGGGGCACATAGCTCTGGCCGCCGTAGATCGGCAGCACGTGAAAGCCCTTCATGTGCGAGGCATAGCGCTGGAACGCTTCGGCGACCTGGATCGCCAGTTCACGCGTCGGCGTCAGCACCAATGCCTGCGGCGGACGCAACGACAGATCGATTCGCGACAGCACCGGCAGTGCGAATGCGGCGGTCTTGCCTGTGCCTGTCTGGGCTTGTCCGAGCACATCCTTGCCGGCAAGCAGCAGGGGAATGGTGGCAGCCTGGATGGGTGAAGGCGATTCGTAGCCTACATCCTCCAGGGCGCGCAGCACGGACTCATGCAGCCCCAGCTCGCGAAAGGCATTCGGCTCCTTCACCACGGGATCCGCGGACGCAGTGTCCTGGACCTGATCAACGTTGTCGCCACTCAGAATAGTTACCTCGAAAGGGACCGTGACAGGCAGGCCCGGGAAGATGAATTGGCTGGGGCACGAAGGGGGTCATCCCTTGTTGGAAAGTGCCCGGAATTCGCTTCCTTTAGCACAGGCGCCGCAGACGAGGGACGCGATTCTAGCCGTTTAAGGCTGAGTGCGTTCCTGATTCGTCATGGACAAGGCGGCAAAGTACGCCCACACGGGGAAGAATTCCCCGTGGAAACAATAGCATGTCGTAATTACACGGCCCCGCCGGAGCCGCCTTGCATTGTCGGTATTGTCATGCCGGCGGACACCGCCGGCATCTCTATTACCGTATTACCGCTTTCCGGAGTCTTACGCGGCCTGCAGGCCGATCCGCCGCACGCGCCGATGCTGCTGGCGCAACGACTTCTCGAGCGCCAGGACGCGCCGATGAATCTCGCTCTCTTCCCACTGGTGCAGCAACTTCTCTTTCGCCGCACCAAGGCGATGCTGCTGCAAGGTCGCCCAGTCGCTGGTCAACGTGGCGAAGTGATTGAACTCGTGCTGTAGCAAGGCTTGCAGTTCCGCCAAGCGACCGGCGTCACCGCAGCTCGCCACCCGCTCCTGCGCCCGCTGCAACTGGCGCTCGACCAGCGCCTGTCGGATCTGGACTTCGGGAACACGCTTCAGCGAACGGGCGAAGCCCAGTGCCGCAGCCGTCGCGATCAGCCACTTGGTGGGATCGTACTGCCACCAGCGGATGCCATTGCGATAGTCCCACTGAAACAGGTGGTGATAGTTGTGGTAACCCTCGCCGTAAGTGAAGAAGGCGAGCAGGTCGTTGTCGCGCGCGGTGTTCTCAGCGGTGTAAGGACGACGGCCCCAGAAATGCGCCAGCGAGTTGATGAAGAATGTGCAGTGATGGCTGACCACGATGCGCGCGAAGCCCGCCAGCAGCAGCGAACCCCAGATGTCGCCATGCCACCAGCCCAGCGCCAGCACGACGCCGAAATTCATGAACAGCGCGATCGCCAGGTAATACTTGTGCTGGAAACGCACGATGGGATTGGCTTCCAGGTCGCGCGCATTGCGCAGGTCCACGGCGCCGCTCGGATGATTCTTGAGCATCCAGCCGATATGGGAGAACCACAGGCCGCGCTTGGCCGAATACGGATCGTTGTCGACGTCGTCGACGTAGCGATGATGCACGCGATGGCCGGAGGCCCAGATCAGGATACTGTTCTGCAGGGCCATGGCCCCGAACAGCATCAACACGATCTGCAGGGGCTTGGAGGCCTCGTAGCTGCGATGTGCCCAGAGGCGATGGTAGCCGGCGGTGATGCCCATGCCGCTCGCGCCCCACAGCAGGACGAACGTGATCCATTCGAAAGCATCGAAGCCGTAATTCCATGCATACCACGGCAGGACGGTCACGACCGGCACGGTAGTGACGATGAACATGATGACCGCAGGCCAATTCCAGGGTGGCGTGGCGGTACGGGCTTCGGACATCGATTTCTCCATCTGAAATCACTTTGACTTAACGACAAAAGCGCCCCGGATCCTAGCAGGACCGAGCCGCAGTCCGCACCGGGGCCGGCGCAAATTCAGGGAAGGCCTCGTGCGAGTGCGATAATTTGTGATCTCCGCAGCGCTTTCAAGCGAGACTACTAGCGCCGACGCGCGAGAACCCCTTAGTGACGCTCGCCCACCTCGCCCACGATCGCCATAGGCGAAGAGGTAGTCTGGAGATGCCCGGCCGGCTATCCTGATGGGATGCCCCTTCGTTGTGTCATTGCTACACGGTACGTCACCCCGCTGCATGAAGGCGGGTCGCTGCCTGCCATCGTCGAAGCCGACGACGAGGGCATGTATGTCCTCAAGTTCCGCGGCGCCGGACAGGGCCCGAAGGCGTTGATTGCGGAACTGCTGGGTGGCGAGATCGCGCGTGCGGCCGATCTGCCCGTGCCGGAAATCGTGCTCATGGACCTGGACGACTCGCTGGCGCGCACCGAGCCGGACCCGGAGATCCAGTCCTTGATCAAAGCCAGCACCGGGCTGAATGCGGCGCTCGATTACCTGCCCGGCTCGGTCATGTTCGATCCGGTGACAGTAAAGCCGGACGCGGTACTGGCGTCACGCATCGTGTGGCTCGACTCGTTCATCACCAATGTGGATCGCACGGCGCGCAATGCCAACATGCTGATGTGGCATCGTCGCCTGCGACTCATCGACCACGGCGCCGCCTTCTACTTTCACCACGCCTGGAGCGCGAACTACCTGGAACGTAGCCAGGATCGCTTTCCGCTGATCAAGGATCACGTACTGCTGCAGTTTGCCGCTGGACTCGAAGCAGCGGACAGCTACATGACGTCGCGCCTGACGCCCGAGGTGCTGCGCGGAATCGTCGAACTGATTCCGGATCAGTGGCTGCTGATCGATGCACCCTTCGCCACGCATCGCGAACACCGCGATGCTTACATCGAGTACCTGCTGCGACGAATGGCATCCCCTCACGACTTTGTCCAGGAGGCGCTGCGTGCACGATCTCTGCTCGTATGACTATGCGATCGTGCGCGTCGTGCCTCGAGTCGAACGCGAGGAGTTCGTGAACGTCGGCGTCATCGTTTCGTGCATGGAACGCAATTACCTGGAAGCGAAAATCGACCTCGACGCCGCCCGCCTGCTCGCCCTCGACCCGCAGATCGACATCGACTCGGTCAGCGCCAATCTCGCCAGCATTCCCGCGATCTGTCGCGGCGGTCCGGACTCGGGACCCATCGGCAGACTCAGCACACGCGAGCGGTTCCATTGGCTGGTCGCGCCGCGCAGTACGATCATTCAGACATCGCGTGTTCATATGGGTCGCTGCAGGGATCCCGAGGCGCTGCTCGAGCATCTAGTGAACACTATGGTGCGACCTTCCGGTCTCCTCCCCCGGTCGCCGGGGGAGGACTAAGGAGGGGGCGCTCAAAGTGGCGCAGCGTTCGGGAAGATCCGGACGCCCCTCCCTACCCTCCCCCGGCGACCGGGGGAGGAAAGATAAAGAATGAGCCGACATGCCCGAACAGAAGTGGCCGCAGGCCGTGTGGATCGTCCGGCACGGACAGAGTGCCGGCAATCTCGCACGCGATGCGGCGGAAGCGGCGTCCGAACCCTGGATCGATGTCGAGACACGCGATGTCGATACACCGTTATCGCCGCTCGGCGAAGAACAATCGCGCTCGCTCGGACAGTGGTTCGCCAACATCCCCGCAGCCGAACGCCCCACGGTGGTCCTGACATCTCCTTACGTACGGGCCAGGCAAACCACTGCGCTATTGATGGAAAATGCCGGCATGTCGGTCGACGACATCAGCCTGCGCGCCGACGAACGCCTGCGAGAGAAGGAATTCGGCGTGCTCGATCGCTTGACCAAGTTCGGCATCCAGCAGAAATTCCCCGATCTCAGCGAACAGCGGCGCCACGTCGGCAAGTTTTATTTTCGACCGCCGGGTGGCGAGAGCTGGTGTGACGTCATTCTCCGCCTGCGCAGCATCATCGACACGCTGACTCGGGAATATAGACACGAGCGCGTGCTCATCGTCGGCCACCAGGTAATCGTCAACTGCTTTCGCTACCTGCTCGAACGACTCGATGAAGAACAGATCCTGGCCATCGATCGCGAGGCGGACGTACCGAACTGCTCGGTCACATCCTACGAGTTCGATCCCACGGCCGGACACGACGGCAAGCTCGTCCTGCGGCTGGTGAATTTCGTGGCGCCGCTGCGTGAAAGCGGCACGCCCGTGACAGCGGAACCCGACGGCCCGACGCAGAAGGCTGTCGGCGCATGACGGACTTCATCGATGTAACTACACCGCTGCTGCGTGACTGGGCGCTGCCGATGCCACCGGAGGACGGCGACAAGGACGAGCGAGGCCGCGTCCTCATCATTGGCGGCTCTCGCGAGATGCCGGGTGCGTGCATGCTCGCGGTCGTCGCAGCGCTGCGGGCCGGTGCTGGAAAAGTCTGCGTAGCAACTGGAGCGAGTGTCGCGCCGCTGGTAGCGCAGGCAATTCCGGAAGCGCGAGTGATCGGCCTGCGCGAGTCGGATGATGGCGGCCTGCTCCCTAAGGAAGTGGATCGCCTGCCGACCGAATTCGACGCTGTATTGATCGGCCCTGGCATGCAGGATGAGGAAGTCGTGTCGGCATTCGTAGCGGCCGTTCTGCCGCGCTTCGCGTCGGCAAAGATCGTGCTCGATGCCACGGCGATGTCTATCGTCTTGCAGGACGGCGCTCGAGCTGGCGGGGCTTTTAGATTCGTATCGCCCGTCGTGCTCACACCGCATGCGGGCGAGATGGCGCATCTCACGGGGAAGAGCAAAGATTCCATCTGCGACCATCCGCAGGCTGCGGCCGTCGCTGCTGCGGCAGACTGGAACGCGACGGTTGCCCTGAAAGGCGCGACTACCTTCATCGCCACTCCGGCGGCGCAGGTGTGGCGTCACACCGGTGGCAGCGTCGGACTCGCGATCTCAGGTTCGGGAGATACGCTCGCCGGCATCATCGTCGGCTTGGCATCGCGTGGCGCGTCGCTGGAGCAGGCAAGCGTGTGGGGCGTAGCGTTGCATGCAAGGGCCGGCGTAGCGCTGGAGCAGCGCATGGGTCCGCTTGGATTCCTCGCGCGGGAGATTTCGGGTGAAGTGCCACGATTGATGCGGGACCTTGGAAGTAAAGCCAGCGCTCACGTCAAAGCCGGCTTGTGCGAATCGTCCACCACCACTTCAGGATGACGGCCGCGCTTGAACCGCTCGCTCAACCGATACAGGTACGTGTAAAGCACCGGCACGATGAGCAACGTCAGCACTGTCGAAGTGATGACGCCGCCGATCACTGCCCGTCCCATCGGCGCCAGCATTTCACCGCCGGAGCCCGCGCCGATAGCCATCGGCAGCATGCCGAAGATCATCGCCATCGTAGTCATCAGGATAGGACGCAAACGCACCTGCCCTGCTTCGAGAATGGCTTCACGCATGCTGTGCCCGGCACGGATAGACTGGTTGGTGAAATCCACCAGCAGGATGGCATTCTTGGTCACCAGGCCCATCAGCATGATGAAGCCGATGATGGAGAAAATATTCAGTGTCGTGCCCGTGAACAGCAACGCCAGCAGCACGCCGATGAGCGACAACGGCAGCGACATCATGATGGCAATGGGCTGCAGGAAACTGCCGAACTGCGACGCCAGCACCAGGTAGATGAAAATCACGGCGAGGCCCAACGCAGCAACCGCGGCGCTGAACGTCTCTTTCATTTCCTGCTGGCCACCGCCGATGTCGAAGCGGTAACCCGGCGGCAGCTTGATCCCTTTCACGATGTTCTCCGCATCGGTGCCCACATCGCCTGAAGGGCGTCCCGTGGCATTGGCCGAAATCGAAATACGCCGCTGCAGGTTCAGCCGCTTGATCTGCTGGGGACTGCCGGTGCGCACGAAGTCTGCAACCTGGCGCAGCGGCACGAGCACCGCGTTGCCTTTGTCATCGACACGCGTGCTGCTGATATATAGATCGCCGAGATCCGCCGTGATCTCGCGCCTTTGCTTCGGCAGCTGCACGACTACATCGTAGTCCTGGCCATCGGGACCGAGCCAGGTGCTGATGGTGTCGCCCGCGATCAGCGGACGCAAAGCATTGCCGATGCGCTGCGTAGTGAGGCCCATGTCGCTTGCCATCTCGTTGTTGATGCGCACAGCGACAGTCGGATTGGCACCCTTCTCGCTGCTCTCCAGATCGGAGATGCCGGGAATCTTCGCCAGCCGCGCCATCACGTCTTCGGACAGCGCCGCGAGCTTCTTGGTGTCGGGCCCGAGAATCGAAATGAACACCGGCTGGTTGTTGCCACGGATGATCAGATTCATCCCGGCCATCGGCGCAATGCGCTCGCGCACCATGGTTTCGACCTGTTCCTGCGATGGCCGCGGCCCCGCCTTCAGGTCCGACAATCGCAGCATGATGCGGGCGTAATTCTTGCCCTCGTCGGTGCCCACCGTTGTCACGACGGCATCGACGCCTTCGATCTCGCTCAATACCGCTTCGACGTCACGGACTTTCGCATCGGTGTATTGCAGGCTGGAACCGATCGGCGTGTTGACGCGCATCGCGACGATGCCCTCGTCGTTCTTGGGTACGAACTCCGTCCCCACCAACGGCACGACCAGGAAACTACCTAAGAATGAAACCATCGCCAACAGGACCATCAGCATGCGCGGGCTGACGCTCGCCCAGTGCGGCAGTTCGCTTCGCGACGAGTAGCGCCTGGCCAGTTGAGCGACGCCGGGAATGGCGTAGCGCCGTTCGCCGAGAACCCAGTGCAGCAGGCGATCGTAGAGTCGGTGTGTCGCTTCCACGCCGAGTTCGATCTTTCCCATCACGGTGCCGAGCCACGGCATGCGCTTGAAGCGATTGCCGGGTGGATCGGGCCAGATCGACGACAGCATGGGATCGAGCGTGAAACTGACGAACAACGACACCAGCACCGCCACCGCCACCGTCAATCCGAACTGCATGAAGAACCGTCCGATGACGCCGCTCATGAAAGCGACCGGAATGAACACGGCCAGGATCGCAAACGTGGTCGCCATGACGGCGAGCCCGATTTCCTGCGTGCCTTCGGCAGCCGCCTGCTTGTGCGATTTGCCCATGTCCGCATGACGCACGATGTTCTCGCGCACCACGATCGCATCGTCTATCAGCAGGCCGATGCACAGGGACAATGCCATCAGGGTCATGAAATTCAGCGTGAAGCCGAAGGCATGCAGCGCGATGAAAGTAGCGATGACCGAGATAGGTAAAGTGAGACCGGTGATGATGGTGGAGCGCCACGAATGCAGGAACAGGAACACGATCAGGATGGTGAGCGCCGCGCCTTCGACGATGGTGCTCTTGACCCGGTCCAGCGAACCTTCGATCCATTCGGCTTCCGACCAGAGCGTGCGGATCTGGATGTCTTCGGGCAGGCGCGACTTGAGGTCTAGAACCGCTTCCTGAACGCCCTTGCCGACCTCGACGATATTCGACTGCTGCACCTTGAACACGTCGAGCGACACCGAGCGGATGCCATCGACGCGCGAAATAGATAATTCCTCCGCTTCACCGTCGACGATGTCGGCCACTTGATTCAGGTACACCGGCGCGCCGCCCTGGTTGGCCACGATGATGCGCTCGAAACCCCGCGGATCCTTGATCTTGCCCTCGACGCGAACCAGTTGCTCCTGCGCGCCACGGGTGATCGTGCCGGCGGGCAAGTCCTGGTTGGCTTCCTCGATGGCAGTGATGACCTGGTCAACACCGACGCGATAACTCTGCATCTGCTCGGGACGCAGGAAAATCTGGATCTGTCGTGCGAGCAGTCCGCCGGTGACGATACTGCCGACGCCGGGCGCGGTCTCGAGACGCTTCACGATCTGCTGTTCGACGATCGTAGACACCTCGCGCAGACTGCGCGTCGCGGAGTAGGCGACGAGACTCACGGTCGGCTGCTGCATGCTGTCGTTCGTGGCGCGACTGATCGTCGGATCGCGCACTTCCCGCGGCATGCCTGCTTTGATCTGCGCAACCTTGTCACGCACTTCCTGAGTCGCGACGGCGATGTCGACAGTCAGGCGGAATTCGATGGCCATGAAAGCCACGCCTTCGCGCCCCGTGGCATAGATGTTCTTCACGCCATCGACGGAATTGACGACATTCTCGATGGGCTTGATGACTTCGTTCTCGATCGCCTCGGGGGAGGCGCCGGGGTATTGCACCGAGACGAAGACCTGCGGCGGATTGATTTCCGGCATCTGCTCGACCGGCAGCAGGCGATAGGAAAAAACGCCGAGCACCACCAGGGCCAGCATGACCATGGTCGCGAAAACCGGCTGACTGATGCTGACGCGGGTGATCCACATACGTCCGATCCTTCAATGAATAGCTTTGACGCGCGAACCGCTCACGCGGTTTTCTTCGCGCTGTCCCGAACCGAGGCCTTGCTGCCGGGCTTGCGCTCGCCGATGTCGGGCACGATCACCCGATCGCCCGCTTGCACGCCGGTACGGATTTCGACGAACTCGCTGCCTTCGGTCTGCGTGCCGAGCGTGACCTGCCGGCGGGCAATGGTGTCGCCTTCGAGCAGGTAGACGATGGGCACCGCGGATTCGAACTTCACCGCGCCCACCGGGACGGCCAGCACCGGCTCACTGGAATTCAGCACCAGTTCGCCTTGTGCGAACATGCCTCCCTTGAGCGCACGGTCGGCATTCGGCACCGCTATATAAATAGTGATGGCGCGCGAGCCGTTGACAGTCATCGGACTGATGCGCTGGACCTCGCCTTCGAACTGCCGCTGGCCGAAACCGCCGACTTTGAACCGAACCTGCTGGCCGATGCCGACGGCAGGAATCTCGGCTGCGGGCACTGCTGCTTCGAGCAGCAGCTGGCGCAAGTCGACGAGCGTGACGATGGACGTGTCGGCAGAAACTTTCTCACCCGCCTGCACCAGGCGCGTCGCAACCGTTCCACTGAAGGGCGCACGCACGACGGCATCGTCGAGCCCAACCTTGGCGACGCGCGCCTGCGCTTCGGCGAGTTTCAGGCTGGCGACGCTTCCCGCGTAAGCACTCTCGGTCGATTCGAACGTGTTCTGCGAAATGTATTTCTGTTCGAGCAACGCGCGATTCTTGTCTCGATTTAGCATGGCGAGATTGAGATCGGCACGGGCTTTGTCAACGGCGGCCAATTCACGGTCGTACTGTGCCTGGAGATGCCGCGTGTCGATGCGAGCGATCACGTCGCCCTCGCGTACATCCTGTCCTTCGCGCACGCTGAGTTGCAGGATTTCGCCGTCTACTTTGGCTTTGACCGTGGCTTGCGTGACCGGCGCCATCGAGCCTGATAAGGGCAGCATGCGAGTCAGCACTCGGGGCTCGACCGTTGCGAGATCCACGGTGGCGAGTTGCAGAGGCACCGCATCAGGTGACACTGCTGCAATCTTGGGGGCTGGCCGATGCATCGCGTACCAGGCGCCGACCCCGGCAACGATGGCAAGAAGCAGGAACAGTGCACTCTTTACCGGCCAGCGAGCCGATCCGGAAACCGTATCGGGTGCGACTACACCGATCGCATCCGCCGCTCCAGTGGAGTGAGCAGCGAAACCTTGGCCGCGATCGCTCAGCGAGGTAATCCGTTCGGTCCCCGCCTCTCCCTTGAGATCGAGCATTTTAGATGGCTGCCTTGCGTGACTGTTCACTGCGACTCCACGGGCGGCTGGTCGCCGCATCGAAAAACCCCATAACGTAACTACGAACCTCGCACGCCGGCAGTCGCTATACGGACTACCGTCGGCGGGTCACATAGGGGTTTGACGTGGCATCGATCGAAAAGGTTACGGCGCGATTGTATTTAATTGCGCGACGAACGCGGCGTTCACGAATGGCGATGCTACCTCTAGGACATCGGCTCCGGGGGCGGAGGCGGATCGCGCGGCAGCGGAATGAATTCCCGATCGTCGCCTACCGGCAAGGGAATGCGACCCTCGCGCCAGTCAGCCCTGGCCTGCTCGATGCGCGCGTGGCTCGACGACACGAAATTCCACCAGATGTGGCGGGCGCCGATCGGCTCGCCACCGAGCATCATGACCGTTGCCGCGTCTCGGCAGATGAGTTGCGCCGGAACGCCTTGGGTCAGCACGATCATCTGGCCGGCTGCATATTCCTGCCCGTCCATTTCCACGCCACCGTCGGCAACATAGATCGCGCGTTCGCTGTAGCCATCGGGCACATCGAGCTGCGCACCGGCATCGAGTTGCGCGTGTACATAGAACAAGGGCGAATGCGTATGCAGTGTGCTGGTGGCGCCGAATGCAGAACCGGCGATGATCCGCAGGCTCGCACCGGGCAGCTCGACTTGGGGCAACTCCGGACCATCCATATGTATGAACGCCGGCGCAATCTCCTGCTGATCTTCTGGCAACGCGACCCATGCCTGGATGCCGTCGAGCCGGCCACCATGTTCGCGCATGGTATCGAAGCGTTCCGAATGACTGATGCCGCGGCCGGCGGTCATCCAGTTTACATCGCCGGCGCGAATCACCTGCTCACAGCCGACGCTGTCCCGATGCACGATCTCGCCGGCGAATAGATAGGTAATGGTGGACAGGCCGATATGCGGATGCGGCCGAACATCCATACTGCGTGGCAAGCCGGGCGCGAGCTGCACCGGGCCCATGTGGTCGAAAAAAATGAACGGCCCGACCATGCGGCGTTTCGCGTACGGCAACAGGCGGCCAACTTCGAAGCCACCGAGATCGTGGCGACGCGCGTTGATGACTAGGTCGATCATGCGGTGGTGCCTGCAGAGAATGACGAGGCATTCTCGCTCTTTTACTTCTCCATTTATAGGAGAGGCAAAAGAGGTAAGAGACGAGGGCTTTAGGTAGCGGCGGCGGCCGCTTTCGGCTTGCCCTTAGGGCGATTTTTACCTACGCGGCGCTCGTTGAGACGCTCGACCATTTCGCCTACCAGCGAAGTAACTTCGGCCTGTGCGCCCGAACGTACCCCACTGATCAGATTAGTGCCCTGCGAAATCACATAGCGGTACCATATGCCGTCGCTGCCCTCAGGCGGGCTCACTTTGGAAATCGAATCGACACGGAACGGCGATTCGATGGCTTCAGTACGTACGGCTGCTCTGGTCATGCGCCCCACCATACGCGAGACGGGGGGCCTTTACACTGAAAGTTTCGCTCCACAGTGCAACGCGCGGCCCATAATTAACAAAAACTCAGCGAATCCCTCAATCCGCGTGTATAGTGCCGGCCGGCTTGTGACCTTTCTCTTGTTCATCTTGTTGCCGCGCCTTCCCGGCGAAGCCTCCACAAGGTTCGCACATTCGAATCGTCCTTGACCCCGGAGGCAGTCCTCCGCCCCCAGTCCTGCAATGGCAATGGTGTCGTTCAGAATGGCGAAGGGCGTGTCTGTCGTTTTTGTTGCCTGCAAAGCCTCGATCAGCCTTTCACGGACGATCACGGGTTGTTGCAGGTTCTGTTTACAGGTATTTTTTAATGAGCAAGATTTACGTGGGCAACCTGCCCTTTTCCGCCGATGAAGCAGCAGTTCGCGCATTGTTCGAAGCGCACGGTACTGTCGAATCCGTCAGCCTGATCAATGACCGTGACACTGGCCGCCCGCGCGGTTTCGGTTTCGTGGAAATGCCACGTGCTGACGCAGCGCGCGCGATCCAGGCCCTCAACGGCCAGGACATGGGCGGTCGTCCCCTCAAGGTCAACGAAGCACAGGACAAGCCAAAGGGCGGCGGTCGTAGCGGCGGTGGCGGCGGCTACGGTGGCGGCGGCGGCGGCGGTGGTGGATACGGCGGTGGCGGCGGCGGCGGCGGTCGCTGGTAGTCGTCAGCAGTCATCCTTCGGGATGACTGGCTACCGTTGATGTTCGAGCGATTCGGCTTCACCTCCGGGGTTAAACCTCCGGGAGTGGAGCCGAATTGCATTGTGGAGGGCGAAAAGCTGCTCGACGCAGATTACTGGTAGAGCTTTCCCTGGTGACCCAGCCAGCCCGCAACATGCCGGCCCGCCGGATCGCGATGCGTCCAGTGGACCACCCCGCCCCGCTCGTTCCATTCGTACTCACCCGCAAACGTAACGCTGTCGCCCTGGCGTAATCCTTCGATGCGCGGCGCCAAGTCGATGTTGTGAGCGATGAGCACGGTTTGACCTGACTTCAGCCTCAGCAGGAAGCGCTGGTGACGCGATCCATCGTTGTCATCCGCCAGCACCCTGGTCACGACACCGGCCGATTCAACCTGCACATTGCTACGCCGCTCACTGAAGGCGAGCGACAAGACACTGTCATCGGCGGGCAGCTGCTTCGCTTGCGGCGCAGCCGCCTGCGGACTTTCAACTTCAACAACGGGACTTGGGCGAAACTCATCGCGCTGCTGAAAATACTGCAGCACGCCGATCAGCACCGCCGCGACGAGCAACCATTTCTTCATTGAGGGATTTCGCCGACCGACTCGCCGATAGTGACGTAGTGGAGAATATCTCTCGCGGAGCACGCTGAGCTGAAAAGAATAAGGCCGGATTGCTCTATTCCCTGCCTGTTCCGGTTTCAGGAGAGGCACGAGGAAGACTCATGTCTCCCAACAATTTTTATCGTCTCTGCTCAGCGTGCTCGGCGTGCCCCGCGAGAGATCTTCCTGAATTCCTCAGGAACTGACCACATTCGACTGAATGGTCGACAGCGACTGTCGTGTCGGCAAGCCGCCGAACTCATCGATCGCATCCTGATAGCCCTCGAACCAGCCGGCGTGCTGCGCGGGATCGGAGCAGGGATTCTCTGGCGCCGCTTCATCGGGGCGATGGCGGGTGCGTAACGCCGCGATATAACCGAGCAGATAGGCATTCATGGCGAGATCATCCATCGCGATTCCTCCGGTTCATCGCCGGCGAAGCCGCTGTCCTGGCGATGAATAAGTCAGTCTTGTGCCCGCTGCCTATGGCACCACAAGGAACCCGCTGAGGCCTCGGCCTTCGCGTACCGCGAAGAAGCCTGGGTTGAACGGGAGAAAAACGCCTGTGACCCGGTTATGTTCCGGTCAGCGCCGCTCAGCGCGATTGCGCCGCAATCCAGCGATTGATGTTCTCCTCCAGTATCGACAAGGGCAGCGCGCCATCGCGCAGTACCTGGCTGTGAAATTGCTTGATATCGAAACGCGCGCCCAACTGGGCTTCGGCCGATGCGCGTAACTGGCGAATGCGGATCTGGCCGATCTTGTAGCCCAGGGCCTGGCCGGGATCGGCGATATAGCGATCCACTTCCGCCGTGACGTCGCTTTCCGCCATCGAAGAATTGTCGAGCATGTATTGAATGGCCCGCTCGCGACTCCAGCCATTGGCGTGCAGTCCCGTGTCGACGACCAGGCGCATCGCGCGCAGCATTTCATCGCTCAGCCGCCCGTAGTACTGGTACGGGTCGGTGAACAGGCCGAGCTCGAGCCCGAGCGATTCCGCGTACAGGGCCCAGCCCTCGGTATAAGCCCCGTAGTGAACGCCGAACCGACGGAAGCGAGGCAACCGCTGCAGCTCCTGCTGAATGGAAATCTGGAAGTGGTGACCGGGCGCGGCTTCGTGCAGCGACAGAGTCTCCATGCCAAATTTGGGCTGCGCTCTCAGGTTGAACGTATTGATATAGAAAATGCCGGGCCGCGAGCCGTCCGCAGACGGCCCCTGGTAGAACCCTCCCGCCGACGCCTCGGCGCGGAACGATTCCACTTCGCGCACTTCGTAGTCAGCTTTCGGAAATTCCGCAAACAATTGCGGAAGGCGCGCGTCGATGTTCTTTTTCAGTTCGCGAAAACCCTCCAGCAGCGCATCGCCATCGGTGAAATAGAAACGCGGATCGTCCTGCACGAAACGAAAGAAGGCAGGCAGGTCGCCGGTGAAGCCAACTTTCTGCTTCACCTGTTCCATCTCCGCACGAATGCGCGCGACCTCGCTTAAACCCAGCGAATGAATGGCCTCGGGCGTCATTTGCGTGGTGGTGTAAGCCTCGACCAGGAAGGCATACCAGCGCCGGCCATCGGGCAGCTCGGACCAGCCGACACTCTTCCGCGCCTGGCGCAAGTAATCGTTGCTGACGAAGTCATAGAGGCGCCGATAGGCGGGCCCGATCTGATCGACGATGGCGCTGCGATATTCCGCCTCCAGGCGCTCCCGATCGGCCGGCGGCACGGCTTCCGGGAAATTCACCACCGGTCGATAGAAGAGGCTGTTGACCGGATCCTCCACCAGCAGTCCTTCGAGCTGCGACTGCATCTGCTCGACGACGGCGCGCGGATGCACGACGCCATGCCGCATCCCTTCGCGCATGTTCGTGATCGCCTGGTCGGACCACACCACGTAATCGGCGATGCGCCCAAGGAAATTTTCGTAGTCGCGCGTGGTGGCGAAGGGCTGGGCGCTCGTGCCCGATCCCAGCACCGGCATCATGTTGGGAGCGCTGAACAACTGGGATATCGGCAGCCAGTAGTCGGGAAATGCCGCGCCCGCGAGCGACTTGCGCCGTTCGTAGACGAAGATCTCCCAGCTGATGCGCTCCGGCGCGGTGAGCGCTGCCGGATCGAACTCGAGGGCGGCATCCAGGTACTGCTGCTCGGAAGCCAGGTACGCAGCCCGCTCCTCGGGCCCGATGTCGTTGGCGATCCGGTCGTCGTAACGATGATCTCCGATGAAGGTGGCCTGCACAGGATTGAGTAGCAGCGCGTGCTCGAAGTATTCCTCGAACATTCGTTCGAGAGCAGCGTTGGTCGGAACCACTTCGGCTGCCTGCGCAGCTACAGGTGCGGCGCGCGTCGCCGGCGAAGCATGATCGGTCGGGGTACTGCAGGCGGCGCACAGGCCGGCGAGGACGATTGCAGGCAGATACCGGGGCAGATATTTGGATAGATACTCAGCCGGATACTTTCGGTTCACGTCGTGTGCTCTTGAAGAACTCGCGACCTGCGAATCTACCTCGTTTTGGATAGGGGTAGTCAGCGTAATCGTCCAAACAGCACGCGCCTCGAATGCAGGCCTGCATTGAGCGCCGGCTACCGTTACACTACGCGCTGCGTCACAGTTCTTCAGCAAAGCTTCCCGATCTCTAGATGACCAAAGCCGCTCCAGCCGCGCGCGATCCTGCATTCGTCATTCGTTTCGGCCCGGTGGGCCTTGCACAGATGCGCGTGCAAACGATGGACGCAGCGGCTGTCCATGCCGAAGTGGTTGCCCGCATCGCTTCGGCGCCGCAGTTGTTCGAGCGCACGGCCGTCTGTCTCGATCTGGGAGAGCTGGAACAGGTCCCCACCGCACGCGAGATCCGTACCTTGCTGGATGCGGTGAAACGCGCCGGCATGCTGCCGGTGGCGCTCGCCCGCGGTAACGATATCGTCGAGGCATTGGCGCGCGAACTGGATCTTCCCGTGGTGGCGCAGGTTCGGGCGGTGAGCAAGCAATCGGCCGATATGCAGCCCAAGGCAGAGCCGCAGGCGGCGGCCCGGGCGAACGCATCGCCGGTCGCGGTCGACCTGGATTCCCCGGGTGCGCTGGCCCAATTGCATCATCAACCGGTGCGCTCCGGCCAGCGTGTGTATGCACGCAACCGCGATCTCATCGTGACCAGCGCAGTAGGCGCAGGCGCCGAAGTGATGTCGGATGGTTGCGTCCACGTTTACGGCTCGCTGCGGGGTCGCGCACTCGCGGGAGCGCGAGGCGAGGTCACCGCTCGAGTGTTCTGCCACGAATTCAATGCCGAACTGGTATCGATCGCAGGCGTGTTCCGGGTGTTCGAAACCATCCCTGCCGACCTGGTCGGCAAACCGGTACAGGCCTGGCTCAATGGCGATGACCTGCATTTCGCCCGCATCGGCGGCTAGAGCAATGCAGAGCAAGCCGGATCCTTTACTCATCGGAGATTTACAGCTTTGACCGAGATCATCGTAATTACTTCGGGCAAGGGCGGCGTCGGCAAGACCACCACCTCGGCCAGCATCGCCAGCGGCCTCGCCAAGCGCGGGAAGAAAGTCGCCGTCATCGACTTCGACATCGGCCTGCGCAACCTCGACTTGATCATGGGCTGCGAGCGGCGTGTCGTATACGACTTCGTCAACGTCATCCAGGGCGAGTCGACGCTCAAGCAGGCGCTGATCAAGGACAAGCGCATCGACTCGCTGTACGTTCTGGCGGCATCCCAAACGCGCGACAAGGATGCGCTGTCGATCGAAGGCGTGCGCCGCGTGCTCGATGAACTCATCGCCGACGGCTTCGACTTCATCCTGTGCGATTCTCCGGCGGGCATCGAGAAGGGCGCACACCTCGCGATGTACTTCGCCGACCGCGCCATCGTGGTGGTGAACCCGGAAGTCTCCTCGGTGCGCGACTCCGACCGCATTCTCGGCCTGCTCGCCAGCAAAACGCAGCGCGCGGAAAAAGATGAGCCCAAGGTGAAGGAACACCTGCTGCTGACGCGTTACAGCCCCAAGCGCGTGGCGGCGGGCGAGATGATGAGCGTGGACGACGTCAAGGAAATCCTGGGCATCGAAGTCATCGGCGTCATTCCCGAATCGCCCGACGTGCTGGCAGCATCGAATTCCGGCACACCGGTGATCCTGAATGCGGAAAGCGATGTATCGCGCGCATACGAAGACGCGGTGTCGCGACTGCTCGGCGAGACCGTGACGTTGCGATTCCTGGAAGAGCCGAAGAAGGGCTTCTTTTCGCGTCTGTTCGGAGGCTGAAGATGGGCCTGCTAGCTTTTTTCCGACGCACCCCCGCCACCGCCAGCGTGGCCAAGGAACGCCTGCGCATCATCGTCGCGCAGGAGCGCAGTGCCCGCGGCGGCCCCGATTACCTGCCGCTGCTGCGCCGTGAGCTGCTCGAAGTCATCCGCAAGTACGTCAACGTCGATCCCGACGCCATCCAGATCAGCCTCGAACGCGAGGAGGGCCAGGAAGTGCTGGAATTGTCGGTGGCGTTACCTGAGAAGAAGAGCGCCTGAATCGGGAGCGCGCGTGGGGTCCAGGCCCCACACCCTCTCCTACCACCTCAAATCGTCCGGCACCACGAAGTCCTTGTACGGATCGTCCTGGTCCACCGTCTTCTCCGGCTCCGCTGCAATCGTCACCACCGCCTGGTCGTCGCGCTCGTGAATGCGTTCGGCGATGGCGGCCGGCACGAGTTCGTAGTGTCCCTTGTAGCGCACGAACCGCAGTTCGCCGCGAGCGATACGCTCCCGCAGTTGCGGATTGACCGCCACGCGGCGCACGCGCTGCCGATCGATGAAATTGAAGAAATCGTCGCTTTCGGCCTTGGGGTCGATCTTGGGTTCGCGATGCTGCTCGATGAGCTGCATGACCTCGGCGCGGCGAGCCTTCTTGGCCACCTTCTCCTGCTGCTGCCGATTCAGCTCCTGGTCGCGCGCCGCTTTAGCAGCCTGGGCCGCCTGCACCGCCAGCTTCTGCTCGTTGGTGGGCGGCACGACTCGCTGCTTCGCCTGGTAATGCTGCTGCTGGCGCTCCTGATGAGTGATCTGCTTCGCCTGCTTTTTGCTGCCAAGGCCGGCGGCCAGCAGCTGATCGCGCAACGACATGCTCATGGAATCTGCACCGATCCGGACGTAGGGCACTCAAGCTTACTAAAATTCGGCGGGTCTTTATAAGCTTCGACATGAGCTTCGGCGGCGCGGTCGCGAAGCTTGCTGAATGAATCATGCTTCATGCGGACATAGTTGCAGGCGCGATGGTCGCAGACCAACAATGCCGCACCGCGCGGCGCACTCGCTGCCCATCCGGAGAGAATCGTGAGAAAAACCTGGCCGCTCCTCTTAGCCAGCCTGCTGCTGTTCGCGGCCGGCGCCCAGTCGGCAACGGCGTGGACCGAGGGTAAACACTATTTCCTGATCGAACCGCGGCAACCGACGTCGGCGGCGCCGGGCAAGATCGAAGTGACCGAGGCTTTCTCGTACGGCTGCCCGGCCTGCAACCAGTTCTATCCCATCGCCGACCAGATCAAGAAGGGCCTGCCGCCCAATGCGCAGATGGTCTACCTGCCCGCCTCCTTCATCCCCACTGAAAACTGGCCCATGTTCCAACGGGCGTTCTGCACTGCCCAGGCACTGGGCATCGTGGATCGCACTCACGATGCGATGTTCGATGCCGTCTGGAAAACCGGCGAACTCGGCATCACGGATCCGGCGACGGGACGACTGAAGAAATCCATGCCCACCATCGAGGATGCGGCGAAATTCTATGCGCGCGTGGGCGGTGTGAAAGAGAAGGATTTCGTCGCGGCAGCGGCATCCTTCGGGGTCGAAACAGCGATGCGACGCGCGGACCTGCTGATGAAGAACTACAAGGTGCCGGGCACGCCGACCATCATCATCAACGGTCGCTACCGGCTGGACGGCGCTTCGGCTGGCGGTTACTCGCAGCTCATCGAGCTGGTCAATTGGCTGGTAGCGAAGGAATCTCAGCAGCAGCAGCCGAAATAGCGGCGTGCTGCGCGAGCCTGTAGAACCAGCATGGCGCGCAGGTAACCCATAGATAGGTCATGGCAATCGCATGGACGTCGTTGCATCCATGCACTGCTCATGCGAGAGGTGCAACGCCGTCAGGCGCCCAGCATCGAACGCTGCTGGATCGTGTCCGACAGCAATATTTTCTGCGTGATCTCCTGCGAGACGCTGGCGAAGTCCGCCGGAAAATTCATCAGGACATCCAGCGCGCCCTCGTGGTCCGGCACGCCGAGCTGCCACTCGGTGAGGAACATGGTGTATTTGTCGCCGACCATTTTCCCGGTGCCGATATCCCAGTAACCGTGCTTCACCTGCTGGCGGCCGTAACAACCGTTGATCGCCACCACGTTTTCGGTCACCGCCAGGTGGCCGGTCTTGAGTCCCGAATGCCAGCGCGGACTGATTCGCTGAATGGAAGGTGGCCACAGGACAGTCGCGCTGGTGCCGAAATCGAAACACTGCTCCGGGCCACTGCTCGGCAGCAGGTACGGCATGCGGCCGGCGCCGGGGATTTCTACCGAGAGCCCCAGGACGGCGCGGGCGCCTTTGAACTCAGCAGGTGATTCCACCACGATGCCGAGCACGGTCTCATCGGACTGAGGTAGTGCAACCAGGTGTCCCAGCGGCACATCTCGCACGCGCTTGACCCTGAGCTTGGACACTGCAATCACATAGACCTCCTCACGCTGGCCGGCATCATCGCACAGCTGTCATCTACGTCAGGACGGAAAAAGGCCGTCGATTCAGTAACATTCGACATAACTGCAGAAAATAACTCGCGCTGCTACGGACGTTGCGGACAGGCCGACAATTTTCTGGACTGCGTACTCTCAACTGAAATCAGTTCGCGCGGTTCCGCTCTCATGCACGTTGCCGGAGCACTTGGCGTAGCGAGGGCACCTGCATGCCCAGCGACTGCCGTTTCGCCCTTGCTAGTACCCCGAGCGGGCGCTAGCCTCCATGCTCCACCTCGGGCGATCTCAAGGAAATCAGTGGCGATACCTAACTACAAGCAGGACAAGAAACGTCGCGAGCAGGCGCAGAAGAAAAAGAAGGAAGAGAAGCAGCAGCAGCGTTCGTCCCGCAAAGGCCCGGATCTGGATCCGCAGCTACCCGATCCGCAGGGCCCGCAAGGCCAATAAGCGTTTCGAAGTGAGCCCTCTGCATGTTCGAGGGCGCATGCGCATTGCTTGCGGCCTGCTGTTCCTTGCATTGAGCCTGTGCCAAACGGCGTTCGCGCATGACGATGCTTTCAGCATGGAGCGCGATGCCGGCTGGACAGCCGCCGAGCGAAAAGCCGGCCACGAACTGCCGCTCGCGATGAGCGCCGTCAGGCAACTTGCCAGGATCAATGCCGGGCTGCAGGAACTTGCCGAGCGCGATGCCGGCGCCTGTCGCTGGATGAACCAGATCACCGGTCCCGAAACACTCGCGCAACAGGTCCGCGCCTTCGACGGCAACGCGTCGATCAAGACAGTCATAGAAGCGCAGATGTCGGTCAGGGACTACTTGCTGACACTGCATGCAGTCAGCGAAAGCGCCATCACCGTTCATGCAGCGGCGCATGGCATCGACGTCGATGTCGCGGCGTCGGCCAGCAATGTCGCGTTCTATCGCCAGCACCGGGCCGAGATCGAACGCTTGCTGGACGAACCCGACCCCTGCTGAAGTCAGCGCACGGCCTGGATGCGATCGATACTCGCCGCGAGGCGATAACTCGCATCGAGTAACGGCAATGTCAGCCCGAGAGCCGAAGCCCTGCGCACTGCGTAGCCCAGTGTGTCTTCGACTTCCAACGCACGCCCGGCATCGAGATCCTGCAGTGACGACATGCGATGGTCCGGCGCCCGTGACTTGAACTCGTGGCCGGCGCGAATGACAGCTGCGACAGCCTCGTCTTCCCCTCCGGTACACATGGAAGCGACCGGCAGCATCGAGTCATCGGTAAGCTGCACTCCACTGGCCGCGGCCAGCAATCCTACTTCGCGTACGAGTTTCGCCAGCAGCGCCGCCGAATCGGGATCGACCAGGTATTTCCAGGTGGGACTGCGGATGGCCACTGCGAGCACCATGAATCCGGCCCAGGCAGCGAACTTCGACCATTCGCGACTGAGAATGTCGGGAACCGCGCTGGCACGCACACCGGATGCATCGATCTGTCGTGCGATCTCGTGAGCCAACGCGTGGTCACCGCCCGGCAATGCGCCGAGTAACAAGTTTACATTGCGCGTGAATATCACTTCACCGGAAGGCAACAGCTCGCCGCTGGTATTCGCGAGCGACCCGAGTACTCGCTCGCTGCCGAAGATATCGGCGAGCAACTCGTTCTTTGCCAGGCCGTTCTGGATGGACAGCACCGAATCGATCTGCGCATCGCGCAGCGGAGCCAACGCCTGCGCGGTGCCATGGGTCTTCATCGCGACGATGAGTACTTTGGCACTGCCCAGCTTTGCGGTGTCGACCAGCGTAGCCACCGGTTGCTTGAAGTCGCTCAGGCCGCTGATATGCAAGCCATGCGCGTCGATCTGTCGCGCTCGATTCTCTCGCACCAGCATCACGACGCAGTGCCCGGCACGGGCGAGGTGCGCTCCGAGAATGGAGCCGATGGCGCCGGCACCGAGGATGGCAAAGTCGAATCGCGGCATGGTTTTTTGTGTCTCGAGAATCGGAAGCGGAGTTTCTCGCAAAGGGCGCCAAGCACCCAAATGTAAGAAAATAAAAATGCCGGATTAGAAACACTACGCTCCTGCCATATTCCTTGTTAATTTTCTTGCATTGCGTGATTTGCGCCCGTTGCGAGAGACACC
>JBEVKB010000079.1:0-13698 GCA_040509875.1 Steroidobacteraceae bacterium
GCGCCGTGATCACCGGTGGCGCTTCCGGATTGGGCAACGCCGTAGCGCAGCGCCTGGTAGCTGCTGGCGGCCAGGTCACATTGCTCGATGTCAACGAGGCGGCAGGCACCGCCGCAGCCAAGGCCCTCGGATCTGCAGCGCGGTTCAAATCAGTCGACGTCACCGATGAAAACGCGGTAAATGCAGCGATCGCCGCGGCCGTTGCGGAGATGGGCAGCATCAACGTCGCGGTAAACTGCGCCGGCATCGCACCACCGCGTCGCCTGGTCAACAAGGAAGGCGCCATGCCGGGCGACCTGTTCCGCAAGGTCATCGAGATCAACCTGGTCGGCACCCTGCTGGTTGCCAAGGCCGCGGCCGCTGCAATGCAGACCAACCAACCCAACGAAGAAGGCGAGCGCGGCGTCATCATCATGACTGCCTCCGTCGCCGCGTTTGACGGCCAGATAGGACAAGTCGCGTACTCGGCCTCGAAAGGCGGCGTCGTCGCCATGACTTTGCCGATGGCGCGCGATCTTTCAACGAGCGGTGTGCGCGTGATGACCATCGCTCCCGGGATTTTCAAGACGCCGATGATGGCGTCGCTGCCGCAGGAAGCGCAGGATTCGCTCGGTCGCCAGGTGCCGTTTCCGCCGCGCCTGGGAAATCCCGACGAATATGCCGCGCTCGCTGCACACATCTGCGAGAACACCATGCTCAATGGCGAGACCATTCGCCTGGATGGCGCCATTCGCATGTCGCCGAAATGATCACGGACGAACTACAGGGGAACCGATGCTGTTGACCAAGAGACTGGGGCTACTCGCATGCGCATGCACGGCAACTATGTTGTCTGCGTGCACGACACCCACTGCGGTGCCCGATGCACCGCCGCCGGCACCGCCTGCGGCGAGTGTGCCTGCCGCACTCAACGTGCCCATCGAGTACTACAAGCTCGGCAACGGCCTGCGCGTGGTGCTGTCGGAAGATCATTCCGTCCCGGTCGCCACGGTCGGCGTGTATTACAACATCGGCTTCCGCGTCGAACCCAAGGACCGCACCGGATTTGCGCACCTGTTCGAACACCTGATGTTCCAGGGCTCGCAGAACCTCGCCAAGGGCCAGTTCTTCAAGCTGGTGCAGGGGCTCGGTGGACAACTCAACGGCTCGACCCGCTTCGACTTCACCAACTATCACGAGACGTTCCCCTCCAACGCGCTCGAAACCATGCTGTGGGCCGAGGCGGACCGCATGCGCAGCCTGGACATCACGCAGGAAAACCTCACCAACCAGCAGAACGTGGTCAAAGAGGAAGTGAAGGTCAACGTGCTCAACCAGCCGTACGGCGGCTTTCCCTGGCTGCCGTTGCCGCAGGTTGCGAACCAGAACTGGTACAACGCGCACAACTTCTACGGCGACCTGCAGCACATCGACGCGGCCACGCTCGATGAAGCACGCGCGTTCTTCAACACCTATTACACACCTTCCAATGCTGTGCTGGTCATCGCAGGCGACTTCGATGGAGCGCAGGCAAAGGCGTGGGTCGAGAAATATTTCGCAGTGATCGAGGCACGCCCGACACCGGCGACGCCGGATATCTCCGAACCCAAGCAAGTTGCGGAGAAGCGCGCCGTGCAGACCGATGCGCTGGCGCCCCGCCCTGCTCTCGCCATCGGCTATCATGTGCCGCCGCGCTGGACTCCAGAGCATTTCGCGTTCGGCATCATCGACGAGATCCTGTTGCAGGGTGAGGCCTCCCGACTGCATCGCGATCTCGTGCAGAAACGCGGCTACACCAGCGGCGTGTCGGGCGGCATCAACCTGCTCGGCAACATGTTCAACTACAGCGGACCGATGCTGTGGTCGGCCTCGCTGGTTCACGATCCGGCGACCACCGAAACACAGATTCTCGCCGCCATCGACGAGAACATCGAACGCATCCGCACCGAACCCGTGACGCAGGATGAAATCGATCGGGCGCGTCGCAAGATCCGTTCGGAACTCTACGATCTCGTCGGCTCCAGCAGCCGGCTGGGGCTGGTCGACCTGCTCGCGACCTTCGCGCTGTTCGATGACGATCCGACGCGCATCAATCGCATCGAATCGGAGTTTGCGAAAGTCACTCCGGCGCTGATCACGCAGACGGCCAAGGAATATCTGCGACGGGACAATCGTACGGTGCTGATCATCGAGGCCGGGAAGGCCGAAGGCGGAGCCGCCAAATGAAGTACGCCACTCTCACTGCCTGCGCGTTGCTGTTTACGAACGTGGTGTCGGCGCAGCAGGCGCCACCGCCTCCGGGCCCGCCGCGTCCGTTCCAGTTGCCCATTCCCACGACCATCACTCTCGACAACGGCGTGCAGGCGACGTTCGTCGATTTCGGCGTGGTGCCCAAGGTCAGCATCGCGATTGCCGTGCGCACCGGCGCGCTGAATGAAGGCAACAAGCTGTGGCTGTCGGACCTGACCGGCGAACTGATGAAGGAAGGCACGGCGAATCGT
This sequence comes from Steroidobacteraceae bacterium, assembly GCA_040509875.1. Taxonomy (GTDB): domain Bacteria; phylum Pseudomonadota; class Gammaproteobacteria; order Steroidobacterales; family Steroidobacteraceae; genus Steroidobacter. The sequence continues at coordinate 2,481 of JBEVKB010000079.1, forward strand.
ACCGCTGAAGAGATCGTCGATGCCGCGGCCCAGATGGGCGGCGAGATCGACATCGGCGTGGGTGACGACGAAACCTCGCTGTCGATGGACGTGCTCAGCGAATTTGGCGACGACGCCGTCGCGCTGCTGGCCGAAGTGCTTACGCAACCTAAACTGCCGGACAGCGAACTGCCGCGCCTGCGCCAGAACTATCTGCGCAGCTTGAGTGTGTCGCTCACGCAGCCGCAATCGATTGCCAGCGCTGCATTCGCGGAACTGCTGTATCCGAATCATCCTTACGGCAAGACCTTTCCGACAGTAGCGCAACTGCAGTCGTACACGATCGACGATGTGCGCAGTTACTACGAGAACAATTTCGGCGCCCTCCGGACGCATGTCTACGTTGCCGGCAAGTTCGATCACGCCGCACTGGAACAAGCGATTCGCGAGAAGCTCGGCACCTGGCGTGCCGGCCCTGCTCCGATCGAGATGCCGCCGCCGCCAGCGGATCATGCGACGACAAAGCTGATCGACCGCCCCGGAGCGCCGCAGTCGACGCTGCGCATCGGCTTGCGAGTCATCGATCCGGCGCAGCCGGACTTCATGGCGCTGTCGGTGGGCAACACCCTGCTGGGTGGCAGTCTAACTTCACGCATTACCATGAACCTGCGAGAGGCCAAGGGGTTTGCGTATTCGCCGGGCAGCGGACTCGCGACCCATTATCGCCAAGCGGTCTGGGCGGAGAACGCCGATGTGAAAGCGGGATCGACGGGTCCTGCGATCGACGAGATCTTCAAAGAGATCGCCACCCTGCGCGGCGCGGCGCCGACTGAACCGGAACTCACCGCCGTGAAGAACTATCGCAACGGCCTGTTCGTGCTTTCCAATGCGACGCGCGGCGGCCTGATCGGCCAACTCGCTTTCGTCAACCTGCAGGGCCTGCCGCCGGACTGGCTATCGACGTTCGTGCAGCGTCTCTACGCAGTCACGCCTGCCGAAGTCACCGCAGCGGTGGCCAAACACTTGGATCCAGCGAAGATGTCCGTTGTGGTGGTGGGCGACCTCGCCACCGTGCGGCCGCAGCTCGAAGCGGTAGCGCCGCTGAAAAAATCCATCCCTAAAAAGCCGACCCGCGCCAGCGCCCAGTAACACTGGCCGAGTCGCGAACGGCCCTTCTCACGAGCAGTAGACAGAACGAAGCCATGACCGAGACCGAACGCGAAGTGATGGAGTATGACGTCGTCATCGTAGGCGCCGGGCCCGCGGGCCTTGCGTGTGCGATCCGACTCAAGCAACTCAATCCGGAAACCAACATCTGCGTGCTCGAAAAAGCTTCGTCGGTGGGCGCGCATTCGTTGTCCGGCGCGGTGCTCGAACCGGCCGCCCTCGAAAAACTGCTGCCCAACTGGCGCACCGACTACACGGGAATGAAGGTCGCCGCCGTCGAAGACGACGTGCGCCTGATGACGCAGAAAGGTTCGATCCGCCTGCCGGGCTGGGCCGTGAACATGACGCCGATGAACAATCACGGCAACTTCATCGTCTCGCTGGGTCAACTGACGCCGTGGATGGCGCAACAGGCCGAGGCGCTCGGCATCGATATTTTCCCGGGCTTCGCCGCGGCGGCAGCGCTGTTCGACGAGAGCGGCGCAGTCAAAGGCGTGCGCATCGGCGACATGGGCCTCAATAAAGACGGCACGCCGGGCCCTGCATATACACCGGGAGTCGAGATACACGCGAAGACAACCATCCTCGCGGAAGGCTCACGCGGCAACATCACGAAAGTGCTACTGAAGAAATTCGACCTGCGTGCCGGTGGCATCGATCCGCCGACGTTCGGCCTGGGCTTCAAGGAACTGTGGCAGCTGCCTCCCGGGCGCGTAACGCCGGGCCGCATCGAACACGGCTTCGGTTGGCCGCTCGATCCCGGCACCTACGGCGGCAGCTTTCTCTATCATCTCGATAACGATCGCGTGTACGTGGGCTATGTCGTCGGACTCAACTACAAGGATCCGCGGCTGAAGCCGTTCGAGACGTTCCAGCAGTTCAAGAATCATCCGCGCATCAAGCCTTTGCTCGAAGGTGGAGAAATCCTGTCTGCTGGCGCGCGCACGATTGCGGCCGGGGGCTATCAATCGTTGCCGAAACTCGAAATGCCCGGTGCGCTGCTGATCGGCGATTGCGCCGGCACGCTGAACGTATTCAAGATCAAAGGCATTCACCAGGCGATTCGCTCCGGCGCGCTCGCTGCCGAGCATCTGCATGAGACGGGCAAGATCGCCGGATTCGATGCGCGCTGGCGCGCATCGGAAGGCCATCGCGAACTGCACTCGGTACGCAACTTCAAGCCGGCGTTCAAGCGCGGCTTGTATGTCGCCATGATCAACGCAGGCATCGAGGCGGTGTTGAAAGGCAAGACGCCTTGGACGCTGAAGAACACAGCGGACTGGTCGGCGCTGGAGAAGCTCGACGAATACACTTCGCCGGACCGCGGCTGGGTGGATCGCACGCTGCCGCCGCGGGATCGCCTTGCTTCGGTATTCTATGCCGGCAATGTTCACGACGAATCGCAGCCCATTCATCTCAAGGTTCACGACACCTCGATCTGCGTCGATCGCTGCACCAAGGAATTCGGCAATCCGTGCGAGAATTTCTGCCCGGCCGGCGTGTATGAAATGGTGACTGACTCGACGGGCAGCCGGCGTTTGCAGATCAATGCAGCGAACTGCGTGCATTGCAAAGCCTGCGACATCAAGGATCCGTACGAGATCATCACCTGGACGACGCCGGAAGGCGGCTCGGGACCGAACTATCAGAACCTGTAAGCTCGATTGACGGCTCTACCCTCGCCCGCCGACTCGGTTCGCGTTCTTTACGAGCGTGAATGCGCTCGCCTGGGTTATGTGCCCGACGCCGCACAACAGGAGATGGTCGCGGCGCTCGATGAACTGCGCGAGCGGTTGATCGCGCCCAAGTCGACTTCGCTGCTGCAAGGATTGCTCGGACGGCGACAGAAACGCACGCCGGAACGCGGCCTGTATGCGTGGGGCGGCGTCGGTCGCGGCAAGACCTGGGTGATGGATCTGTTCTTCCAGAGCCTGCCCTTTCGCAACAAGCAGCGCAGCCATTTCCATCGCTTCATGCAGTCGATACACGATGAATTGAAGAAGCACCAGGACATGGCCGATCCGCTCGAAGCCATCGCGGAGAAGATCGCGGGCAAGACCCGCATCATCTGCTTCGACGAATTCTTCGTGTCCGACATCGCCGATGCGATGCTGCTCGGAACGCTGTTCGGGGCATTGTTCGATCGTGGGGTGACGCTGGTCGCCACGTCGAACGTGCCGCCGGACAACCTGTATAAGGATGGGTTGCAGCGTGCGCGTTTCTTACCGGCGATCCGCCTGCTCAAAGAGCACACGCGAGTGCTGAACGTGGATGGCGGCGCGGATTATCGTCTGCGGCTGCTGGAGCGTGCGGCTATCTGGTTCGACAGCAACGATGCAGCGACCACGCCGGCGATGGAAAAGCTGTTCGAAGATATGGCCGGCGAACCGGGAAAGATCCGCGCCACGTTGACGCTGAATCATCGTCGCCTCACACCTGTGCGACAGGCGGACGATGTCATCTGGTTCGATTTCGCCGAGCTATGCGACGGTCCGCGCGGGCAGGCGGATTACATCGCCATCGCACGTTGCTATCACACTGTGTTTTTGAGCAACCTGCCGGTGTTGGATGTCCAGCAGGAGAACCAGGCGCGTCGGTTCATTACGTTGGTCGATGAGTTCTACGATCGAGGCATCAAGCTGATCGTTTCATCGGCGGCAACAGTGACGGAGATCTACCAGGGGACCAAGCTCAAGTTCGAAATGCAGAGGACGCAGAGCCGGTTGATCGAGATGCAGTCGCAGGAGTATCTGGCGCGGGCGCATCAGCCGTAGACTTGCTTCGCTTGGCGCCTTCGGCGCCAAGCGAAGCAAAGAGTTTTTACGCCGCGTCCGCGTCCGACGAATCCGCGTCATACCCAAGGCTCGGCGACAACCACCGCTCCGCTTCCGCCAGCGAGATCTTCTTGCGGGCCGCATAGTTCTGCACCTGGTCGAGCGCGATTTTGCCCACGGCAAGATATCGCGAACCCGGATGCGAGAAGTACCACCCACTCACCGCCGCAGTCGGATACATCGCGAACGACTCCGTCAGCTGAATGCCGATCGTCTCAGTAGGCTGCAACAGCTCCCACAACGTCGCCTTCTCGGTGTGATCGGGACACGCCGGATATCCAGGCGCGGGCCGGATGCCGCGATACTTCTCCTGGATCAACTCGTCGTTGATGAACCGCTCTTCAGGCGAATAGCCCCAGAATTCGCGACGCACCCGCTCATGCATGCGCTCGGCAAGCGCCTCGGCAAGACGATCGGCCAACGCCTTGAGCATGATGCTCGAATAGTCATCGTGCGCCTTCTCGAATCGCTCGATGTGCGGCTCGATGCCGACGCCCGCCGTGACTGCAAACGCACCGATGTAATCCTTGCGACCCGAGCCTTTCGGCGCGACGAAATCGGCGAGCGCATCGTGCGACTGGCCATCGGGCTTACCCTTTTGCTGTCGCAGGAAATGCAAGCAAGTGACCACTTCCTTGCGCGCATCGTCAGTGTAGATTTCCACATCGTCGTCATCGACGCTGTTCGCCGGGTACAGTCCGATGACTGCGCGCGCGGTCAGCCAACGTTCGCGTATCAGCAGCGTCAGCATGCGACGCGCATCGGCGTACAGATTGCTGGCCTGCTCGCCGACGATGGGGTCGGTGAGAATGTCCGGGAACTTGCCTGCGAATTCCCAGGCGTTGAAGAACGGCATCCAGTCGATGTAGCGCACCAGTTCTTCCAGCGACACATCTTCGAAGACGTGACGGCCGAGCACTCGCGGCACCGGCGGTACATAAGTGTCCCACTCGCCGTTGAATTTGTTGGCGCGCGCCTGGCCGATGGTGAGCTGCGGACTCTTCACCTTCTTGCCATGATGCTGCTCGCGACGAGTCGCATGATCGGTCTTGAGCTGCGCCACGTACGCGATGCGAGTCGCCGGCGTCACGAGTTGCTGGCACACGCCAACCGAGCGCGACGCATCTTTCACGTACACCACCGGGCCCTTGTAGCCCGGATCGATCTTCACGGCCGTGTGCGCCGGTGAAGTCGTCGCGCCGCCGATCAGCAGCGGCATTTCCAGACCCAGGCGCTGCATCTCCTTCGCGACGTAGACCATCTCGTCCAGCGACGGCGTGATCAGCCCCGACAGGCCGATCATGTCCGCACCTTCGCGCTGCGCCGTTTCGAGAATGCGCGCACACGGCACCATCACGCCGAGATCGATGACCTCGAAGTTATTGCACTGGAGCACCACGCCGACGATGTTCTTACCGATGTCGTGAACGTCGCCCTTCACCGTGGCGAGCACGATTTTTCCGTTGTTCTTGCGACCGCCGCCCGACGCCGCCTTGGCGGCTTCGATGAACGGAATCAAATGCGCCACGGCCTTCTTCATCACGCGCGCCGACTTCACGACCTGCGGCAGGAACATCTTGCCCGCGCCGAACAGGTCGCCGACCACGTTCATGCCTTCCATCAGCGGACCTTCGATGACCTGCAGCGGCTGCGCGAACTGCAACCGTGCCTCTTCCGTATCGACCAGCACGAACTCGTCCATGCCCTTGATGAGCGCATGTGCGAGTCGCTTCTCGACGGGCCAGCTGCGCCACGCGAGATCCTCGACTTTCTTCTGGCCCGACTCGCCCTTGTAGCGACCGGCAATTTCCAGCAGGCGTTCGGTCGAGTCCTGCCGGCGATTGAGGATCACGTCCTCTACACGCTCGCGCAGGTCCGCGCCGATGTCTTCATAGATGGCGAGCTGGCCGGCATTGACGATGCCCATGCTCATGCCCGCCTTGATGGCGTGATAGAGGAACACCGAGTGCATGGCTTCACGCACCGGATCGTTGCCACGGAACGAGAACGACACGTTGCTCACGCCGCCGCTGATATGCGCGTGCGGGCAGGTCGCCTTGATGGTGGCGGTCGCGTCGATGAAATCCTGGGCGTAATTGTTGTGCTCTTCGATGCCGGTGGCGACAGCGAAAATATTCGGATCGAAAATGATGTCTTCGGCCGGAAAGCCCACAACCTCGGTGAGCACCTTGTAGGAGCGTTGGCAGATGCCGACCTTGCGTGCGACGGTGTCGGCCTGGCCTTGTTCGTCGAACGCCATCACCACCACGGCTGCGCCGTAGTTACGCACCTTCCGTGCGTCTTCGATGAACGACGCTTCGCCTTCCTTGAGGCTGATCGAATTGACGATACCCTTGCCCTGCACGCGCTTGAGGCCCGCTTCGATCACGGACCATTTCGACGAGTCGATCATGATCGGCACGCGCGAGATATCCGGCTCCGAGGCGACCAGGTTCAGGAAGCGGATCATCGCGCCTTCCGAATCCAGCATGCCTTCGTCCATGTTGACGTCGATCACCTGCGCACCGGCCACAACCTGCTGGCGAGCGATATCGAGCGCCGCGTTGTAGTCGTCCGCTTCGATGAGCCGGCGGAATTTCGCCGAGCCAGTCACGTTGGTGCGCTCGCCTACGTTCACGAACAGGCTGTCGGGACCGACGTTCAACGGTTCGAGGCCCGAGAGGCGGCAACGCGGTTCGATCTTGGGCGGAACGCGCGGCTTAACGCCTTCGACCGACTCGCGAATGTGGCGGATGTGATCCGGCGTGGTCCCGCAGCAGCCGCCGACGATGTTGACGAAGCCGCTGACGGCAAAGTCCTTGATCAGGTCGCCCGTCTCGCAGGGCGATTCGTCGTACTCGCCGAAGGCATTCGGCAGGCCGGCATTGGGATAAGCGCTGACATAGGTATCGGCGATGCGCGCCAGTTCTTCGATGTAAGGCCGCAGCTGTCTTGCACCCAGCGCGCAGTTCAAACCGATGGCGATGGGCTTTGCGTGGCGCACCGAATTCCAGAACGCTTCGGTGGTCTGGCCCGACAATGTGCGGCCGGAAGCATCGGTAATCGTGCCCGAAATGATGATGGGCAGATCCACGCCGGTCTGGTCGATCGCCGTGCGGACTGCATAAATGGCAGCCTTCGCGTTCAAGGTATCGAAGATGGTTTCGATGATGAACAGGTCCGCGCCGCCTTCGATCAGCGCCAGCGCGCTGATCAGGTAAGTCTGTGCGAGCTGATCGAAGTCGATACTGCGGAACGCGGCATCGTTGACGTTGGGCGACATGGACGCCGTGCGATTGGTGGGCCCGAGCGCGCCCGCGACGAACGCGACTCTCCCAGAACGCTTCGTGTATTCATCGGCTTCACGGCGCGCCAGGCTGGCGGCGGTGAAATTGATTTCCTTGACCAGGTCTTCCTGGCCGTAGTCCGCCTGCGAGGGAAAATTCGCCGTGAACGTGTTGGTCTCGATGATGTCCGCGCCGGCTTCCAGGTATTGCCGATGAATGTCGGCGATCACGGCGGGCTGCGTGAGCACGAGAATGTCGCTGTTGCCTTTGAGGTCGCATTTCCAGTCGCGGAAACGCTCGCCGCGAAAATCGCTTTCGGTGAGTTTGCGATTCTGGATCATGGTGCCCAGCGCACCGTCGATGATGAGAATGCGTTCCGTCAGCAGGCGGTGAAAGGCGGCGATGCGTTCGGCACGGGACATGAGATGAACTCCCAAAGACTTGGTACTAGCGACTCGCGCCGGCAGCGGCCTGCACGGTCGATGCCGGGCGCACGCCCAGCGAGTGACAGATGGCGAACGTGAGTTCCGAGCGGTTCAGCGTATAGAAATGAAACTCGTCGACGCCGTGACGCTGCAGCTCCTGCACTTGTTCGATGGCCACCGCGGCGGCGATCAGGCGACGCGTGTCGGCATCGTCGTCGAGGCCATCGAAGCGATGCGCCAACCAGGCCGGCACCTGCGTGCCGCAGCGTTCGGCCATGCGTCGCATCTGTGGAAAGCGCGTGATCGGAAGAATTCCCGGCACGATGCTGGCGGCGATCCCCGCGGCCGCGCACTGATCGCGGAATCGCAGGAACAGGTGCGGATCGAAAAAGAACTGGGTGATGGCGCGATCGGCGCCGGCATCGATTTTCGCTTTCAGATTATCGAGATCGAATGCGGCGCTCGGCGCCTCCGGATGCGCTTCCGGATATGCCGCCACCGAGATTTCGAAATCGCCGACCGACTTGAGTCCTTTCACTAAGTCTACGGCGTAGGCAAAGCCACCGGGATGCGGCACATAAGTCGTCGCGCCCTGCGGTGGGTCGCCGCGCAACGCGACGATGTGACGAATGCCGTGAGCCCAGTAGTTACGCGCAATCTCGAGGATCTCTTCACGCGGCGCGCCGACACACGTCAAGTGCGGAGCAGCCGTGAGCGGCGTGGACTCCTGGATCTTGGTCACGATGTTGTGAGTGCGGGTGCGCGTCGAACCGTCTGCGCCGTAAGTGACAGACACGAAACGCGGCTGCAGTGGAATGAAACGCTGCACCGATTGCCACAGCGTTTCCTCCATGGTCTCGTCTTTCGGCGGGAAGAACTCGAACGACACGATGGGTCGTCCGCGCAAACGGGTCGCGGCGTTGCCGATGCGATCGGCCAGGTGCTCCACTGTACTCATGTCGTTTTCCTTGCTCGTTATTGGCCGCGTCAGGCGGCGGCAGCTGCCATGCGTTCATTGCGGGCCACGGCGATCATGTGATGGCCACGCTCGGTATCTACTGGGCGAATGCGCACGCACTGCAGGCCGGCTTCGCGAAACCATTCGCGTACATTCGCAATCGGATTGCCATCGCCCGCCGCGGCGATGGCGTCGAAATCGTCAAGGATGACCAGTCGGCCGCGATATTTGAGGATGCGCGCGATCTCGGCGAGAGCCGCCACCGGCCGATCGGCAGTCGCCAGCACGCGATCGACGATGGCGATGTCGAACGTGGGAATGGCGAACGGCAGGTCGTACATATCGGCGCGTTGCAGCTCGCACTGAATACCTGCGTCGTAGACGTTGGTGCGGGCGAGCTTCAATGCATCGCTGCTGATGTCGATGCCGACGAGACGCGTCGTGCGTGGCGCGAGCACTTTCAGGAGGCGGCCCGAACCAGTGCCGACGTCGACTACCGCGCCAAGCGACCCTGCTCCCAGTTCGTTGAGCAGCAGAGCATCGATGTGCGCGGATGACTCTTCATCAGGGTCGGTGCCCGCCTGCGCGACCTTGGCACGGCCGGCGATGATCTCTTCCATTCGCGAGCAATCGCGCGCCAGCAGGTCATCCGCTTCATCGACGAGGACGAGCAACTGGCGAACGGCATCGAGGCCGGGGCCGGACGCTGGAACGCGGTAATAGACCCAGTGCTGTTCGCGCAGGCGCACCAGGAGTCCGGCGTCGCACAGGAGTTTCAGGTGTCGGGAGACTCGCGGCTGGCTCTGGCTGACGATTGCAGAGATTTCACCGACAGTCAGCTCCGCCCGAAACAGCAATGCGAGCAGCCGCAGCCGGGTAGGTTCGGCGGCGGCGCGCAGCACATTGACGGCGGGGGCGAAGGCAAAAGCCATGCGGATCCGAGATTAAGGACATAAGGAAATCTTTATACGGGGATCACCATAGCTGAAAAGGGGCGGGTTGGGCAAATGAGGGTGGGTGGCGACAGCTTCGCGGCGGGCGCAGCGGCTGCTTTTGCTTCGCGGGCGCCTTCGGCGCCCGCGAAGCGAAGCAAACCGCTTCGATGCCGCTCGTAAGAAACCTAGTGCAGCGATCCGCTCCGCTCCGGCGCGACCGTCCCCGCGAACAGGTGCTCGATATCCACCGCATCGAAGGTATACGCGCGATTACAGAAGTCGCACCGGACCTCAACGTTACCCCGCTCTTCCAGCAGCGAACGGATCTCGGCAGACCCAAGCGCCTTCAGCACGCCGCCGACACGATCGCGCGAGCAGCGGCAGCGAAAGAACACCGGGGTGGGCTCGAACATGCGCACATCGTCTTCGGAGAACAGCCGGCGCAGGATCTGGCGGTCGGTCAGGGTCTGCAGCTCGTCGGGCCGCAAGGTTTCCGCCAACATCTGCACACGCTCCCAGGCGTCGTCCATGTCAACTTCCTCGACAGCTGAAATCGCCGCCTCGCCGAGGCCGCGCCGCGTACTGGTGTCTTCCGACAAACGCTGCAACAGCAGGCCGGAGACACCCTTCTCGTCCGCATGCAGCCACAGCCGCGTCGGCAATTGTTCGGAGTTCTCGAAGTAGGCTTGCAGACAATCGGCGATGCGCTCGCTGCTGAGTGGCACCACGCCTTGGTAACGCTGCGACAGATCCTCGTTTTCCAGGGTCACGCTGAGGTTGCCTTCACCCGACAGCTGCGACAGGTCGCTCGACTTGGGATCATCGCGATAACGCGCCACTGCGCGCACGCCGAAGTGGTTCGAGCACTGCGCCAGCATCAGGTGCATGGGGCCTTTTCCCTGCAATTGCAGGCTCAGCGTGCCATCGAACTTGAGCGTCGAGGCCAGCAGCACCGACGCAGCCACGGCTTCGCCGAGCGTATCGCGAATCTCGTTGGGGTAATCGCGATGCTCCAGCAGCGCACGCCACGCCGCATCCAGGTGCACGATGTGACCGCGGATGGGCAGGTGTTCGAACAGAAAACGATGGAGACAATCGCGGTCGTGCATTGGTATGCCTGAGGAAGGGCGGGCGGGCCAGGACGGGATGCAGAACTCATGGGAAGTCTGCGCCTCCGGAGATGGTACGCAAACTGCCCTAGTTCAAGGGTGGCGTGTGCTTCGCGTGGGCAGCGAAGCCGCCACGCGAAGCCAAGCGCCCGCTCTCAACCCGCCAGCTTCTTCTTCAGCAGGTCATTCACCTGCCCCGGGTTCGCCTTGCCTGCGGTGACTTTCATCACCTGGCCGACGAAGAAGCCGAACAGCTTGTCCTTGCCCGAGCGGTAATCGGCGAGCTGCTTGGGGTTCGCGGCCATGACTTCATCGATCACGGTCTCGATGGCGCCAGTGTCGGTGATTTGCTTCAGGCCCTTGGCCTCGATGATGGCGTCGGCGTCTTTGCCCTCCGCCCACATCTGCTCGAACACTTCCTTGGCGATCTTTCCCGAGATGGTCGCGTCGACGATGCGCGCCAGCATGCCGGCCAGCCGCTTCGCGTCGATGCGCGATGCCGTCACTTCGACGCCATCCTTGTT
>JBEVKB010000080.1:0-12557 GCA_040509875.1 Steroidobacteraceae bacterium
AGGTGGCGACGCAGATGCGGGCTTTGCGCAGTGATGTGCCGATATTGATTGCGAGTGGCCGCAGCGAGAAGGAGTTGCGCGAGAGATTCACGATGGATGGCCGGGTCGGCATCATGGTGAAGCCGTTTACGGGGCCGATGTTGATTGGGGCGTTGGCGACGTTGGGGGTTGGATAAGGGCTGCTTCGCGGGCTCGTTCCTCCGCAGGCGCCCGCGAAGCCAAATGCGTCCGCGCTCTTAGCTACTCAACAGCGATCAGTTACTCTTGCTCCACTGGTCCGGCGGATTCTCCCGCTTCACCTCGCCCGGATTCGCCGCGACACCCTTGCGATAGCCGCGATCGAAACGACGCTTGCGGAACAGGTAGATGGTGATTGCCACGGCCAGCGCCAGCAGCAACAGCACCGGGCCGAAGTATTGACTGAAAAATTCCTGCATCGAACTCATGCGCTTGACCTCTTATTGATTGAAGGATCCGCGCCATCGCTGGATCGTCGAGCGCATGTCTGCGCCATTGCCAGTGTGTAATGGTCGAGACAGGGCGAAGGTTTCAAGCGCAGTACGCGTCGGGCGTCTGCGCACGCGCAGCTTTCAGCGACGCGGCGGACGGCGACGGGCTCTCACCCACACCACGACGACGACAAAGGCGATCAAGCCCAGGATGACGAGCACTCTCATGTCTTGTCTTCTCCGACGCGAAAGCGTTCGGTCAAGGCGGCCAGGTCTTCTGGCGTGTCCAGGTCGACGGCCGCGTTCGGCATCGGTACTCGCACCAGGCGCGATTGATTGCGTTGGATGATGGCGCGAGCACCTTCATCGCCACGCAAAGCCGCGAGGTCGGAAAAACAACTGCGTGGGAATATCGCGGGCACGCCGACATGGCGCTCGTACGTGGCTGCGGCCACCGAGCCCTCCTGGCCGTAGTACCCGCTGATCAGGCGCTTGAGGTCGTCGGACGTCACCGCAACCTGGTCCCCCAGCAGCACCAGCACGGCTTCACAGCCAGGCGGCAACGACTTCACCCCAACGCGCAACGACGATCCCATCCCCTCCTCCCAATGACGGTTGACGACCACTGACGACGCCGTCTGCGCGAGCAGATAGGACAGGTCGCGCGCATGAGCTCCGACGACGACGGTGACCGCTGGGCCCGCCACCGCTACAGCAGTAGAGACAACCATGTGCAATGCCGGGCGACCGCCCAGGCGGACGAGCTGCTTGGGTTGACCGAGGCGCGTCGAAGCGCCGGCTGCGAGGACGAGAACGTGGAGATCGGCAGGCATTGGCGGCGAGAGTAGCTGTAAATGAGACGGCGTGGGGCCAGGAGCGCCGGGTCGGGGCCAGAAAAAGACCAGGCGGCGAACGCCGCAGCGACTACTGCCGCGGTCCCAGGTCCGATGGGCTTTTGACGGGTTATTCTATGCACTGCCGCTTCGGTCCATTCGCCTCCTCACCCCGGACTTCCTCAATGGCTATTCGTCCCGTTCTCAAAATGGGTGACCCCATCCTGTTGCAGGTCGCCGCGCCCGTGGCCGAGTTCGACACGCCGGAATTGCGGGCGCTGCTCGTCGATATGCACGACACCATGCAGTCGCTGAACGGCGCAGGGCTGGCGGCGCCACAGATCGGCGTGTCGCAGCAGGTGGTGATTTTCGGAGTGGCCAGCAATCCCCGCTACCCGCAGGCCGAGGAAGTGCCATACACCGTGCTCATCAATCCTCAGCTCGAACCCATCGGCGACGAGACCGAAGAGGGTTGGGAAGGCTGCCTGTCCGTGCCGGGCATGCGTGGGCTGGTGCCGCGCTACAAGAAGCTGCGCTATCGCGGATTCGATGAGCACGGCGAGCCCATAGATCGGACGGTGGCGAATTTTCACGCGCGCGTCGTGCAGCATGAAGTCGATCACCTGCTCGGGATTCTCTATCCCATGCGCATCACCGACCTGCGAAATTTCGGTTTCAACGACGCGTTGTTCCCGGGACAGACTATCGTCGAGGACTAGCGGACGAGCGCTCACACACGTCACACAGGTAATACATGAAAGCACGCATCAAATGGGTTCAGGATGTCATGTTCGTCGGCGAGTCCGGTTCGGGGCACGCCGTCGTCATGGATGGCTCGCCGGAAGCGGGCGGCCGCAATCTCGGTTGCCGTCCGATGGAAATGTTGCTGATGGGCCTGGGCGGCTGTTCGGCATTCGACGTGGTGCTGATTCTCAAGCGCGGACGCGAACAGGTAACCGACTGCGTCGTCGAAATCGATGCCGAGCGCGCGAGCGAAGACCCCAAGGTATTTACGAAAATCGTAATGCGTTACATCATCACCGGGACGAACCTCGACCCTAAGAAAGCGCAGCGCGCCGTGAGCCTGTCGGCCGAGAAGTATTGCTCGGCGTCGGCCATCATGAACAAGACCGCACAGATCACCCATTCCATCGAGCTGGTCGACGCCGCAGGCGCGACGGCTTGAACACTCAACCAACGGAGCAACCATGAAGCGCACAGCATCGGCAGTCTGGACCGGCGCCCTCAAGGACGGGCAGGGAAAGATTTCAACGGAAAGCGGCGTACTGGCGGACGCGCAGTATTCCTTCGGCACCCGCTTCGAAGAGGGCAAGGGCACCAATCCCGAAGAGCTGATCGCCGCCGCGCACGCGAGCTGCTTCGCGATGGCGCTTTCGGCCGAGATCGGCAAGGCCGGCAAGACGCCGGAGAAAATCGAGACTGAAGCGGCGGTGACGCTGTTGAAGACCGATGCGGGCTTCACGGTCACGGCGGTGCATCTGAAAGTAAAAGCGAAGGTGCCGGGCTGGGATCCGGCGTCGTTCAAGACCACCGCCGAAGCGGCCAAGGTGGGTTGCCCGATCTCCAGGTTGTTGAAGGCGGAGATTACGTTGGAGACGCGATTGGAAGGTTGGACCTGAAGATCTTCTAATTCTCCTCCCCCGGCGACCGGGGGAGGAGATTGGAAGCGACCGGAGCGAGACTCTTCGTTCGCGTCAGCAGAAAACTCATCACGCTGATCGCCGCACCCACCGTCATGATGATCGCGAGCGTACGCAACGTATCGTCGCTGAACGCTGCCACCGCACTTGCCGCGATCATCGCCACCGCCGATTGCAGCGAACCCATCAACGCAGAAGCACTGCCCGCTTCACGTCCATGCGGAGCCAGCGCGAGCGCTGCAACGTTCGGGTTCGCACGTCCCACGCTGATGAAGAAAGAGAACTGCAGCAGGATGACGCTCCACAGCGGCGGATGCACGATGAACGTCAGCGATACCAGCAATACGCCGGCAAGCAATGGAAACCAGACAGCACGAGCCAACAACTCGGCAGGACCACGAGTCCGCAGCGCGATCATATTGAGGCGACCCGCCGTCATGAACGCAATGCCGTTGAGCCCGATCATCCAGCCGAACTGCTGCGGCGACAGCCCATATTCGCGCGTGAGCACGGTGGGCGAGCCGGCGACGTAGCAGAACATCCCGGCCATGCCGCATGCACCTACCATCGTGTAGCCGATGAACGCTCGATCCTTCAGCAAGCGACCGTAACCCGCCAGCACTCCACGCACATCGAGCGGCACCACGTCCGCAGGATTGCGCGACTCGCCGAGAACGTGATGCATCGCTGTCAACAGCGTCAGCGCGAACAGGCACTGGAATACGAACACGGAGCGCCAGCCGAAGCCCGTCACGAATAAACCACCCAACGTCGGCGCGAGGATGGGGCCGAGAGACACGATCAGCATCAGCGTTGAAAAAGCGCGTGCGGCCTCATGCGGTTCGCAGCGATCGCGGACGATCGCACGACCTATCACCATGCCGCCGCAAGCTCCCAGTGCCTGCAGTACTCGCATGCCGGTGAGCACGGCCATGCTGGTCGCCATGAAACAGCCGATGGAGCCGAGCGCATAGAGAATGAATCCCGCATACAGCGGCGGTTTGCGACCGAAGCGATCGCTGAGCGGCCCGTAGAACAACTGTCCGACGGCAATGCCCAGCATGTAGCTGGCCATGGTGCGCTCGACACCACTCTGCGCGAACTCACGTTCGATCGACGGAAAGCCCGGCAGGTACATGTCGATGGACACCGGGCCGACGGCGGTCATCGCGCCGATCAGGATCAGCCAACGTGGAATTCGCTGTCCCGATCTCACGTCAGCAGTTTGGCGTGATGTCGCAGATGATCCTCGATGAACGTCGAGATGAAATAGTAGCCGTGATCGTAGCCTTCGTGCAGCCGCAGCTTCAGCGTAGTGCCGCTGCTCTTGCAGGCCTGCTCGAACAGTTCGGGCTTGAGCTGCTCGGTGAGAAATTTATCGGCGGTGCCCTGGTCGATGAGTATGTGGTGCGGGTAACGCTGCTTCGCTACCAGCGCGCTTGCATCGTATTGCGCCCACGACGCAGTGTCCTCGCCTAGATAACCGCCGAATGCCTTCTTGCCCCAGGGAACCTGGCTCGGCGTTGAGATGGGCGCGAATGCCGAGACGGATCGATACTGCTGGGGATTCCGCAGCGCGCAGACGAGCGCTCCATGCCCGCCCATCGAGTGGCCGAAAATTCCGTAGCGATCGGCGCGCACCGGCGCAATCGTCTGCACGATGGCCGGCAATTCGTTCGTCACATAGCTGTACATGCGGTAGTGCTGCGACCAGGGGGCCTCCGTCGCATCGACATAGAAGCCGGCGCCGATACCGAAGTCCCAGTTCGCGTCATCGCCCGGCAAACGCGCTTTGCGCGGGCTCGTGTCGGGCGCGACCAGGATGAGCCCGAGCTCCGCCGCCAGGCGCTGCGCGCCTGCCTTGATCATGAAGGTCTCTTCCGTGCACGTCAGGCCCGCGAGATAGAACAACACGGGCAGCGGCCTGTCGTTGCCCTGCGCGGGAATATAGACAGAGAACCGCATCTCGGTGCGGCACTCGTGCGACTGGTGCGAATAGAACCGTTGCGTGCCGTCGAAGCAGCGCGCTTCGCTCAGGAGATCGACGCTCATGAAGCCTCCTAGAAAATGACCACGCTGCGAATGGACTCGCCCGAATGCATGAGTTCGAAACCGCGATTGATGTCTTCGAGCGGCAGGTGGTGGGTGATCAGGTCATCGATGTTGATCTTGCCGTCCATGTACCAGTCGACGATCTTCGGCACGTCGGTGCGGCCGCGTGCGCCGCCAAACGCCGTGCCCTTCCAGACGCGACCGGTGACCAGCTGGAAGGGACGCGTGCTGATTTCCTTGCCTGCGCCTGCGACGCCGATGATGACCGACACGCCCCAGCCGCGATGACAGCACTCCAAGGCCTGGCGCATGAGGTCGACATTGCCCACGCATTCGAAACTGTAGTCGGCGCCGCCGTCGGTCAGTTCGACCAGGTGCGCCACCAGGTCTTTGCCCAGGTCGCGCGGATTGACGAAGTCCGTCATGCCGAATTTTTCCGCAAGCGGTTTGCGCGCGGGATTTAGATCCACGCCGATGATGCGGTTCGCGCCCACCAGCTTCGCGCCCTGGATCACGTTGAGGCCGATGCCGCCGAGGCCGAACACCACCACGTTCGCGCCCGCTTCTACTTTCGCTGTGTTGATGACCGCGCCGATGCCGGTGGTCACGCCGCAGCCGATGTAGCAGACCTTGTCGAACGGCGCGTCCTCGCGAATCTTCGCGAGTGCGATCTCGGGCAACACCGTGTAATTCGAGAACGTCGAACAACCCATGTAGTGATGGATCTTGTCGCCGCCGATGGAAAAGCGGCTGGTGCCGTCCGGCATGACGCCCTTGCCCTGGGTGGCGCGAATCGCGGTGCAGAGATTGGTCTTCTGCGACAGGCAGGATTTGCACTGGCGGCATTCCGGCGTGTACAGCGGAATGACGTGGTCGCCTTTTTTCAGCGACGTCACGTTGCGGCCCACATCCACCACCACGCCTGCGCCTTCGTGTCCGAAGATTACGGGGAACAATCCTTCGGGATCGGCGCCCGAGCGCGTGAACTCATCGGTATGGCACAACCCGCTGGCGCGAATTTCCACCAGCACCTCGCCATCCTTAGGCCCATCCAGGTCCGCCGTGACGATTTCCAGCGGCTTGCCGGCTGCATAGGCGATGGCGGCTCGGGTTTTCATGAGATCTCCACAGGATGGGGCGAGCGGCGAGTGCCGCAACGTCGGGTGCAGATATTCTCAACGAGCGGCAAGCATGGAGCAATGTGAATCGCTGCCTCTCTGAGTCCGACCCCGGCGCGCGCTGTAGGAATACCACCCAGATATCGCTATCAAGACTGGTCCAACTGCGCCGGTGCTTGGCGACGCTAAAGCGTTTTAACGTTTTGACGTCATAGCGACAAGTCGTTATGATCAATTTTTTTGAGGGCCAAGCCATGGGCGAAGATGCTGCAAGGCGCGTGACGATTTACTTTGAACCAGCGTTGCATAAGGCAATTCGGTTGAAATCAGCGCACACGCATCAATCCGTGTCGGAAATCGTCAACGATGCGGTCCGGATGGCATTGCGTGAAGATCAAGAGGATCTCGCGGCATTCGAGGACCGGGTAGCGGAACCTGCGATGACTTACGAAGTGCTGCTCAAGGATTTGAAGGCGCATGGCAAGTTATGAGCTGCTATTCAAGAAATCCGTCGCCCGAGACCTGCGGCCGTTTCCAAAACAGGATGTAAAACGGATCCTGCAGCGAATTCGCGCGCTGGCGGATGAACCGCGTCCGCCAGGGTGCGAGAAGCTCTCCGGTCAGGAGAGGTATCGGGTCCGGCAGGGCGTGTATCGCATTGTTTACGAGATTGAAGACGGCCTGCTCACCGTACTGATCGTGAAGGTGGGGCATCGTCGAGAGGTCTATCGAAGCGCCTGAGCAACGGTCCCCGGGCGGAACGATTACTCGTGGCGCAATGCCTCGATAGGATCGAGCTGTGCCGCGCGCCGTGCAGGGAAATAGCCGAACACGATGCCGACGGCGGCGGAGAAGGCGAAGGCCAGCAGGATGATGCCGACGTTGAGCACGAACGGTATGTGGAATGCCCGTGTCGCGAGCGCGCCGGTGCCCAGGCCCAGCACGATGCCAATTGCTCCGCCGAGCGCGGCGAGCACCACGGCTTCGATTAGAAACTGCAGTAACACATCGCGCGCCATGGCGCCTACGGCGAGGCGGGTACCGATCTCGCGAGTACGCTCGGTTACGGACACCAGCATGATATTCATGATGCCGACGCCGCCGACCACGAGGCTCACCGCGGCGACGGCACTCAGCAACCCCGTCAATACCTTGGTGGTGCTCGTGAAAGTGCTCGCGACTTCCTTCAGATCGCGCACGTTGAAATCGTCGTCACCGCCGGCGCGAATTTTCCGCCGCTCGCGCATCAGCCGCTCGATGTCTTTCTGGATTTTTTCCGTCGACACGCCGTCGCGCGCGGATACCAGGATGGAGCCGACGTCGAGATTGCCGGTCATGCGTCGTTGCAGGGTACGCAGTGGAATCAGCACCAGGTCGTCCTGGTCCTGACCGAAGCCGGATTGCCCCTTGATCGACAGCACGCCGATCACCTGGCACGACAGCTTGGCCAGGCGCACGGTCGAGCCGACAGGATCCTGCTCTTCGAACAGTTCCCGCTTCACCATATTGCCGAGAATGCACACCGCCGCACCCGCACGCATTTCGGACTCGGAGAAATTCCGTCCCGAAGCGAGCGTCCAGTCGCGCACCTGCAGGAACGCATCCGAAGTACCGGTGACCGGCGATTGCCAGTTGGCGTTGCCATAGATGACCTGTGCGTTGGAGTTGGTGCTGGGCGCTACCGCGGCGACGCCGGATATTTCTTCCTGGATGGCCCGCACATCGTCGAGCGAGAACGGCGGCGAGGCGAAGCGTGCGCCACCGCCGCCACCGAAACCCTGGCCGCGAAACACCTGCAACAGGTTGGTGCCGAGCTTCTGGATGTCGGCCTGGATCTGCGCCGTCGCACCGTCACCTATGGTGACCATGGTGATGACGGCAGCGACGCCGATGACGATGCCGAGAATGGTCAGCGACGAGCGCAGTACGTTGCGACGAATCTCGCGCAGCGCCAGCAGGATGGCGTTCCAGAACATCAGTGCGCTCCGCTGCGGACCGGCTCGTTGGGCTCATCCGCTTCGATGAGCCCATCGCGAAACCGCACGACTCGCCGTGTCCACGCGGCGATGTCCGGTTCATGCGTGACCATCGCAATGGTGATGCCGCGGTCTTCGTTGAGCGCGGTCAGCAATCGCATGATTTCGAAGCTGGTGGCCGAGTCCAGGTTGCCGGTGGGTTCGTCGGCGAACAGCACACGCGGCTCCGTCACGATGGCGCGTGCGATAGCGACGCGCTGCTGTTGTCCGCCGGAGAGTTCGCTCGGCACGTGATTTTCACGCCCTGCGAGTCCAACTTCCTTGAGTGCCCGGCGCGCGCGCGCATGTCTTTCCGCTACCGGTACGTGGCGATAGATCATCGGCAGTTCGACATTCTCGAGCGCCGTGGTGCGGCTGAGCAGGTTGAACCCCTGGAACACGAAGCCCAGGTAATTCCGCCGCAACAGCGCACGCTGGTCCGCACTCAGTGTGCCGACCGGCGTGCCGGAAAATTTGTAGATGCCGTGAGTCGGGGTATCCAGGCATCCCAGCAGGTTCATGCAGGTCGACTTGCCCGAGCCGCTCGGACCCATGACGGCAATGAACTCACCTGCTCGAATGGTGAGATCGATGCCACGCAGCGCGCGCACCTGAGCCTCGCCTTCGCCGTAAATCTTGCTGACCTGGGACAGCTCGATGACGGGCGGCGCCACGATAGTCGATGGAGGCGGCACGAGCGTCATTTGGCCGGAGGTGTTTCTACGTCGACGATGACTTCGGTGCCGGCTTCGATCTTGCGTGCGGCGGCTTGAGTCATTCGCTCCGCTATTTCAGGCGGCATGCGCGCCGCATTCGGCATCGAGTCCAAGGGCAGTACCTGAGTGTTGCGACCATCGGTCGCGCCCGGTTTGAACAGCACCAGCGCGGGTTTGTCATTCTCGAGAATCCACGCGCGCCCCATGCGGCGTCCGCCGTTTCCGCCACCTTGTCCACCGCCTGCTCCCGGAGGACGCCGACCCATCTGCGGCATGATTGCAGACAACGGACTGCCGGGAGCCTGCTGCCGGCCTCCCGCCAATGCGCCGAATTCCTGGCCTTCGGGTGTGAAGCGCAACGCTGCGTTCGGGATCAGCAACGAGTCGGTGATGCTGGTGGTCACGATCTCCGCCGTTGCGGTCATGCCCGGCCGCAGCAGCAATTCCGAGTTGTCTACTTCCAGCACCGTCTCATAAGTGACCACGCCGGTGGACGTCGCGCTGCTCGCCGAACTGCTGGAGCTGCTGCTGGACTTCTGAGTGTTGTTCGAAGCGAAGTGGACCTGGGTGATGTGCGCAGTGAAGCGTCGATTCGGAAAGGCATCGACCGTGAATGTCGCCGACTGTCCCACCTGCACCGAACCCACATCGGCTTCGTCCACCGACACGTGCAGCTCCATCTTCTTCAGGTCTTCCGCCAGCGTGAACAGCACCGGCGCGGAGAACGAAGCGGCGACCGTCTGGCCCAACTCAACCGAACGCACCAGCACCACGCCATTGATCGGTGAGCGGATGTCGGTCTTGCTGAGATCGGTGCGGACAGCCTCCAGGCTCGCACGAGCCTGCGCTACTGCTGCTTTCGCCGCTGCGATCTCGCCGTCGGCCTGTGCGACGCCGGCCTCCGCGACATCCATGTCCTGCTGCGATGGAATCTTGTTGTTGCTGAGTTCGCGGACTTTCAACAGCCGCTGATAATTGGCGCGGGACTCCTTGGCGGCGGCTTCGCTCTGGAGCACGCGGGCCTGCGCCGAGGCGAGCGAACTCTCCGCTTGCGTGACCTGTGCGTTGAGACGACTGGTATCGAGCACCGCGAGCACCTGCCCGGCCTTGACCACATCGTTCACATCCACATTCACTGCGCGCAACGTGCCGGAAAGCTCGCTGCCGATATCAACCTGGTTGCGAGGTTCGAGATTGCCCGTCGCTGTCACGGTCACGGTAATGTCGCCCCGGGTCACCGGCTGCGTCTTGTAAGTCGTCGGCTTGACGCCGTTGCGACCGAACAAGAAGTACAGCGCGGCAATGACCACCAGTGCGATCGCCAGCCATTTCGCCCAGCGTTTCCACGGCGACACCGGTGCGCCGTACACATGCAGTGCGCCGACGTCAGGCTCGGTTCGAGTCTCGATATCCATTGTCATACAGTCTCAAGGTGTGCCGGCGGCAGCAGTCGCGCCAGGAGGAAACACGGACCAGCCGCCGCCGAACGCTTTGTACAGCCTGATCAGGTTGGCGGCGATTTCACCGTCGCTGACGGCGAGCGAATCTTCCGTGGAAATGAGCTGGCGATCGGCAGTGAGCACAGTTTGGAAATCCACTAGTCCCGAATTGTATTGCACCAGTGCCAGCTCGCTGGCGATGCGGGCGCTGCTGGCTGCCTGGACCAGCGCTTCGCGGCGGCGCTGCTCGTTCACCCATTGGGTGAGTGCGTTCTCCACTTCTTCGTACACGGCCAGCACTGTGGCCTCGTAGCCCGCGAGTGCCTGGTCGACGAGGGCGTTCTGGATCTTGATGTTCTGGCGCAGCGCACCGCCGTTGAAAATGGGCAGGTTCAGGCTCACCCCGAACCGGTTCGACTGGAAGCCATCGGAGATGAGATCGCCGGCGCTGGAGGAGCTGACGCCGATGGAACCGCTGAGCGACAGGCTCGGATACAGCGCTGCCGTTGCCACACCGACTTCGGCGGTCTGTGCGGCAAGGCGTCGCTCGGCACTGCGGATATCCGGCCGCCGTCGCATCACTTCCGCGGGTACGCTCGATACGAACTCCACCGGCACTGTCGGCAACGCTTTGCGTTCGCCCAGCTCATCCTGCAAGGCGCCAGGCCGTTGTCCAGTCAACACGGCTAGGCGATTGAGGGACGCGGCCAGCGCCGATTCGAGCGCCGGAATCTGCGCCTGGGTCTGCGCATAGCTGGTCTTCGCCTGTTCGACGTCGAGGATGGTGGCGAGGCCCGCGTCCGCGCGCCAGCCGGCGATATCCAGCACTTCCTTTTGAGAAGCGAGGTTGCGCTCGGCAAAGGTGAGGCGGGCTTGCGTGGTGCGAACGTCCACATACGACAAGGCCACATCGCCCAGCAGGATGACCAGCACATCGCGCAGGTCTTCTTCCGTCGCGGCGAGAGATGCGGTCGATGATTCCAGCGAGCGGCGCTGGCCGCCGACCACGTCGATTTCCCAACTGGCATCGACGCCGGCGTCGTACGACTCCTGGGAAGTATCGAGCGTCGATCCGAACGAAGACACCGAGCGATCCGAGTCCGAACGACTGGCTCCCACCGACGCGCCGACATTGGGGAGGAAGCCGGCCACGGCGATACGGCGACGGGCGCGAGCTGCGACGACACTCGCGACGGCCTGCTTCACGGTTTTGTTTTCGTCGATGGAGAGCTGGATCAGCCGATCGAGCGCCGGATCGTTGAAGCTGGTCCACCAGTTCGCAAGCGTCGGCGAGTCGGGGGATTCGACCCGGTAGCCGGTGGCCGGCTGCGAATTCCAGGCCGGCGGCACCGGCAGCTCGGGCGGCTTGTAGTCCGGCCCGACGGCGCAGGCGCTCATTGCCCCGCAGAGGACGAGGATGCCGCAACGGCCCAGATTGGCTTTGAAATTGGCCTTGAGCTTGTTCTCGCGCGGCTCGTTCAACAGTTCACTCCTGGAGAGAGGGATTGCCTGGGTGCGGGCAACGCCCTGTCCTTGGTGGCGGGCATGATGGAGAAGTTCCGTGGCAACCGCCTACAGGAAGTGTGACCGAACGTAACCATATGTATGTGAAATTCCGGGAGGTTCGCCTGGCGCGGACATGCTGGCGACGCGGGCCGCTTCTTATAACGAACCGTGCGGGGCGGTGCACGAGTCGCGATATGCACTGGCGTCGCGTTACCGCACAATCGCTGCCCCGTGACCCTGCCATGACCTGGCTCATACCGGATCGATACCTCGCCCCAGGCGGTCATGCCGCCGCAAGCCTCGCCGGTCGCCTCGACTTATGACTACATTGACCCACCTGCAGCGCCTGGAGGCTGAAAGTATCCACATCCTTCGCGAGGTGGTGGCGGAATGCGAGCGGCCGGCGATGCTGTATTCGATCGGCAAGGACAGCGCCGTCATGCTGCATCTGGCGATGAAGGCGTTCTACCCCGCCAAGCCGCCCTTCCCGCTGTTGCACGTCGACACCCAGTGGAAGTTTCGCGAAATGATCGCCTTTCGCGACCAGATCACCGCGAAGCTGGGCCTGGAACTGCTGGTACACATCAACCCCGAGGGCAAGGAACGCGGCATCAACCCGTTCGTGCACGGTTCGGCCATTCACACCGACGTCATGAAGACTCAAGGGTTGAAGCAGGCGCTCGACAAGTACGGTTTCGACGCAGCCTTCGGCGGCGCTCGACGCGACGAAGAAAAATCCCGCGCCAAGGAGCGAGTGTTTTCGTTCCG
>JBEVKB010000081.1:0-37356 GCA_040509875.1 Steroidobacteraceae bacterium
AAGAGAAGGTTCGTGACAAGGTGGGCGACAAACTCAAAGACCTGTTCAAGCGCTGAACGCCCGCGGACTCCTGCAATCACGATGTCACGGGCGATCCCATTGCTGGCACTGGCGACATGCCTCGCGATGTCGTCGGCCAAGGCAGTGGAGATCGAACGATCCGACGCCACCTTTACCGAGAAGCGTTATTCATTCGAACTGGTGGCTACGCTGGATGCGCCCATCGACCGCGTCGAAGCGGTGCTGCGCAATTACGAAGGTTACCCAGCACTGGATGCGCGCATCCTGGAGGCGAAAGTGCTCGAGCGGCCCGCTCCGAATGAGGTCACGCTGTTCACCAGCCTGCGTGCCTGCTTCGGGCCGTTCTGTCGCACCGTCAAGCGCACCGAGAAAGTAAAAGAAGATGTCCATGAACTGCGCGCCACGACCATCGCGAAGAGCAGCGACGTGAGTTTCGGTGAAACGTTCACGCAACTCAGCAATGCTGGAATGCGCACGCGCGTCGTCTATCGCACGGCGATCTCGCCCGATTTCTGGATTCCACGCTTTGTCGGCCGGCGCGTCATGCTGAACACGCTGCGCGACGCCACGCTGAACCTGTTTGGCAATGTCGAGAAACAGGCGGGCGATTGCCCTCATGGCGAATGCGCCCACGCTTCATCTGCAGTCCCGGCTCACGATGTCGCTCATGCCCGGCGCGAGGATTCGTCGGTGCCTGAATGACGCATGTGGATGAGGATCTCGGCGTTGTCGCCGCACACTTCACGCCGGCGCTGCTCGAATGGTTTCATCAGCACGGCCGCAAGCACCTGCCGTGGCAACGCGAGCTGACGCCGTACCGCGTCTGGGTGTCGGAGATCATGCTGCAGCAGACGCAGGTGGCCACAGTCATTCCCTACTACGAACGCTTCATGGCGCGCTTTCCCGATGTCGGCGCGCTAGCGGCCGCGTCGATGGATGAAGTCCTGCACTTGTGGACGGGACTGGGCTACTACGCGCGTGGGCGAAATCTGCATCGCGCGGCGCAGCGTGTCGTCGCGGAATATGGCGGGGATTTTCCGGATACGCTCGAAGGCATGCAGTCGCTGCCGGGCATCGGTCGCTCGACAGCGGGCGCGATTCTCGCGATATCGAGGTCGCAGCGTCATCCCATTCTCGACGGTAACGTGAAGCGCGTGCTGACGCGTTATTTCGGCATCAGTGGGTTCCCCGGCGAAGCCACGGTCGAAAGAAAACTATGGACGTTCGCGGATGCGTGCACGCCCGCTCACGACGTCGGCAGTTACACGCAAGCCATCATGGATCTGGGTGCGACCATCTGCGTGCGCTCACGTCCGTTGTGTTCGGCCTGTCCGGTGTCCACGCATTGCGTGGCGAGGCGGAACGGTTTGCAGAGCGTGTTGCCCACGCGTCGCGTGCGCAAGGAGCGGCCGCAACGCGAGACGTTCGCCGTGCTGGTGATTCGCGATGACGGTGCCGTGTTGTTGGAGAAGCGACCAGCAGCCGGCCTGTGGGGCGGCCTGTGGGCGTTTCCGCAATTCGACGACAGGACGCGGGCATCGCAGTGGCTCAGCGAACGATTCGGCGATGTGCCCGAAGCGATGGCTGAAATCTATGAGCATGGCTTCACGCACTTCGACCTGCAGATTCATCCCGTCGTCGCCCGCATCGGCGGCGTGCCCGCGAGGATCTCGGAGGGCGATGTGCATCAGTGGTACGACGCAACGCAGCCCTCGAAAATCGGTCTCACCAAGCCAGTGGTGGATCTGATCAAGCGGCTGGTGACGGCCGAGCCCGCCCGCCAACACTCGCTGCTCTGACGACGTACGCGCGTTACACTAGGGCGCTGCGAACAGGAGCCTAAGATGCCGCGAACCGTCAAATGCATTCTCCTCGGCACCGACGCCGAAGGACTGGATTACGCTCCCTATCCGGGAGAGCTCGGCCAACGCATTTTCGAGAACGTTTCCAAGGAAGCCTGGCAGCGCTGGCTCAAGCACCAGACCATGCTGCTGAACGAATACCGGCTGTCGCCCATCGATCCCAAG
This sequence comes from Steroidobacteraceae bacterium, assembly GCA_040509875.1. Lineage (GTDB taxonomy): Bacteria > Pseudomonadota > Gammaproteobacteria > Steroidobacterales > Steroidobacteraceae > Steroidobacter. The sequence continues at coordinate 2,049 of JBEVKB010000081.1, forward strand.
GCACGCAAGTTCCTGGTCGCGGAGATGGAGAAGTTCTTCTTCGGTGGAGGGGCGGAAGCGCCGCCGGAGTTCACTCCGGAAGGGAAGTAAGAGCGCTGGAGCGCGCCGAATTATCCATTAGCCGCCCGCCGCGGCGGTTGCCTATCCATCTCTGCACGTAGCGCCAGCGACACCCTGCTGAACTCCGCCAGGATCTTCTCCATCGCTCGCGGCACGCCTTCATCCATTCCTGCCCGTGCGAGCAGCTCCACTTCGCTCGCCAATGCAGCCAGCGCGTCGATATGCAAATTAGCGCTCGCGCCTTTGAGTTTGTGCGCGGCGCGTGCCAGTTCAATGCGATCCCTGCCGACGATGGCGACGTGCATTTCGCGAATGCTTTCTTCGCTGCCCATCACGAACGCATTCACGAGTTCGATGACGAAGTCGATGTCGTCACCGGCAATCTCAGTGAGGCGCGCGCGTACGGCCGGATCCAATTCCAAAGCCGTCGTGTCGCCGCGCAAGGTGAGTGTACGTTGCGTTCGAGTCAGTTCCTCGAACAGCTCGGTATTCGTGCCCGCATCGCTGGCGAGGAATCGATCCAGCACATCCTGCAGGCGGGAGATATCGAGCGGCTTGGTGAGGTAGTCGTCCATGCCGGCTTCGAGGCAACGCTCCAGCGTTCCCATCAGGGCGTTCGCCGTGAGCGCGACGATCGGCGTACGCTTGCGGCCCGCTTCGAATTCGCGAATGCGACGCGTGGCTTCGATGCCATCCATTACCGGCATCTGCATATCCATCAGCACGAAGCCTAAGGCCTGTCGCTGGAACGCTGCGACTGCCTGTGCGCCGTCGCTGACCACTTCGACTTCGCATCCCAGCCGCTCCAGGAAGCGGCGGGCGACGCGCTGATTGATGGCGTTATCCTCTACCAGCAGGACGCGTCCCGAATACTGTCGTCGTGTCTCGTGCGCGATCAGCGTGCCGCGCGTGATGATTGGCTGACTGCGTAGATGCCAGTCCTGCGCATCGATGGCCAACGCCTTTCGCAGGCAGTCGAGCAACTCGCGGGTTCGCACCGGTTTGGTCAGGTACGCGGAGAAGCCGATATCGGCGAAGCGCTGCATGTCGCCTGAGCGGTCCAGCGAAGTCAGCAGCACCAGTCGCGTCGGACCGATGTCCGGCGAATTCATGATGTGTTCGCCGAGCATGGCGCCATCCATCACGGGCATGTGGAAGTCGAGGACCACTACATCGAACGGCTTTGCCTGTGCGTGCAGGATTTCCAGCGCCGCATCGGCTGTAGCCGCCAGCTCCACTTCATAGCCGGCGTGGATCATCTGGCTGGAGAGCACGCGCCGATTCGTGTCGTTGTCGTCCACCAGCAAGATGCGCATGCCCAGCGGCGCATTGGCGATAGGAGCCTTTTCTTCGGCGGTCACCACCGCTTCCAGTGGCAACGTGAACCAGAACGTCGAGCCCTTGCCCGGTTCGCTATGGGCGCCTGCCTGGCCGCCCATCATCTCGACGAGTTTACGAACGATGGACAGCCCGAGGCCGGTGCCGCCGAACCTGCGGGTGGTCGATGAATCGGCCTGCGTGAACGGCTGGAACAGTTTCTGAATGGTGTCGGGCGCGATGCCGATGCCGGTGTCGCGAACTTCGAAGTGCACCAGCGAGCGGCCGTTCTGCTGCCCGAGCGCGCAGACTTCGAGCACCACTTCGCCTTCGTGCGTGAACTTGATGGCGTTGCCGACCAGGTTGAGCAGGCACTGCCGGATGCGTTGCGGGTCGCCCATGATGCGATTGGGCACTTCGGGGCGGACGTTGACGACCAGCTCGAGTCCTTTCGCCGCTGCCTGGAATGCCATGATCGAACCGACGTCGTCTACATTCGCGCACAGATCGAGATCGATGGTTTCGATGTCGAGCTTGCCCGCCTCGATCTTGGAGAAATCCAGGATGTCGTTGAGGATGGTCAGCAGCGAGTCCGCGCTGGCGCGGATGGTTTCGGCGTAGTCGCGTTGCACGCGATCCAGGCCGGTGTCGAGCAGTAAGCCCGTCATGCCGATCACGCCGTTCATCGGTGTGCGGATCTCGTGGCTCATGGTCGCGAGGAAAGTACTCTTGGCGTTGCTTGCCGCTTCTGCTTCCGCAGTGGCGCGCAGCAGTGCATCGCGGGCATTGCGTTGATCCGTGATGTCATGAATGGAGCCGGCGAGGCGAATCGGTTGGCCCGTGTCGTCACGTTCGGCCTTGGCGCGTTCGCGCACCCAGATCCAGGTGCCGTTCTTGTGGCGCATGCGGTATTCGAGGTCGTACGGCACGTCGAATTGCAGATGGGCGGCAGCGAGGTCGCCGATGCCTGCCGCGTCGTCTGGATGGATCAAGGCGCCGACGCTGTTGCGCGCATCGCCCAATTCGCCGGGCTCGTAGCCGAGCATTTCGTAGTAACGCGGCGAGCGCCACATCGCGCCGGTGCTCAGATCCGAATCGAACAAAGCATCCTGTGTGCCGGACACGGCGCGTTCGAATCGTTGCTGCGCTTCGCGCAGCAAGTCTTCGGAGAGCTTCTGTTGATGGATGTCCCGGATCGAGCCGGCGCTGCGAACAGGTTTGCCGTTTTCGTCGCGTTCCACCGCGCCGCGCAGCTGGAACCAACGGAATTCGCCGTCAGCCATTTGCAGGCGGATCGCCACATCGTACGGTGTGCCATTCTCCAGGTGCTTGAAGATGGCGGCGCGCTGCGCCGGAACATCGGCGGGATGCGTCAGGTCGATCAGGTCGTCGGCATCCAATGTCGCGAGATAGGCCGGATCGTAACCGGTGAGCGTCGCATAGCTCGATGAGAACCAGCACTTGCTGCCGGGCTGGTCGAGTTGCATTTCCCAGTGGCCTTCGAGACTCGACACCGATGCACGTTCCAGTCTCGCTTCGGCGTCCCGCAACTGCTGGGCCTGGCGTTCCAGTTCGTTCGCCGCCAGCACTTCCTTGGTGACATCCCACTCGACACCGAGCAGGCCCTGCGGCTTGCCTATCGAGCTGCGGACCAGCTCCGCATGAAACTGGATATGGCGAATCGAGCCATCGGGCATGCAGAAGCGATAGCGATGCGCGAAGTGATTGCTGTGCGACGAATCGTTCAGCGCCGTGATGAAAGCGTTGCGATACGACGAGTAGTCGTCCGGATGAACGTGCTTGGCGATGTACTCGTCGGAATCGCACGTGGTGACGCCACCCATACGCTCGCTGAAGGCGCTGTCCGCGGCGATATCGATCTGGTTGGTGCGGATACTCCATTCCCACACCGAGACGCCGGCAGCTTGATTCGCCATGTTCAGTCGTTCGCTCACATCGCGGCGTTGTGCTTCTGCTGCTTCGGCGCGAGCCAGCGCAGCGCGCATTTCAATTGTCTCGTGGCGTGAACGAGTGGCCTCTGCAAGCGCAAGCGCCTCCGCATGAGCCTTGCGCATGTGCGCGCTGCCGAACACACCGGTGACGATGATCGCGAACACTGTCACCGAGTGATTCTGCAGATACACCCACCAATCCAGATTCGCGGGCGCCAGCAGCGGCGCGACGAACATCAGCAGCGTGCCGAGGCCCGCGATGGCGGCGCTGTGCCAGAAGCGATTCGACGACAGGCTCAACATCACCGCCAGTACGTAGCCGATGCCGACGGCGGAATCCATCCAGTTACGCAGGTCGATGAAGAACACGCCCGCGCATAGTGCGACCAACCAGGGCAGCAGGTTGCGACGATCTTCGGAAGTTCTATTCAGGCCTGCATCGATGATCGAGTGACGCTCTTCGGCGGGCAGCTGTGCGATCTTGCGCAGAAACAACCTGAGAGCGAACACGCCGAACAGCAGCAGTCCCACCAGCAGGTAACCGAACGCGCTGCCGGACAGATAGGACTGGCCGAAATAGCGGCCGATGGTCGCCACCTCACGATCCAGCGACAGGTCGATGAGCAGGATGCCGCCATGCCCGTCCGCCACCGCGTAATGCAGCACCGGGTAATCGTCCTTGCGTTCGAACACCATGGCCGGATGCGACGGATCGGCTTTGAATTTCGCCACTGCCGGCGAATCCGCGAATGGATCGTGAGTCGCGCCCGGAGGATTTCTCGCAGCCGACACCTGGTGCGCCTGGTAGGAACTTCCCTCCATGTCCAGGGATTGGCCTGCCATGGAATGACTCAGCAAGGCGTCGGCGATGGCTTCCGCTTTGGCAACGGCGAGATCGGTGCCGATACGCAATGCCGCCGTTCGCTTCTGTTGCAGTTGGGGAGCGCCGGCAATGGCGATTGCCAGGACCAACAGCAGGATCGCGGTGATCGAGCCATGCCCGGCGAGATTTCTGATGACACCCTGCAGCTTCATGCGGCTGCGTTCCTCAACGATTTGCGTACGTAACCATTTCCCGATGTGAGCCCATGGCGGCGAGGCCGCGACAGAGCGCACGACATCATTGCGGAGGCAAAGGAGCAAGCACGCCGCACGACAATGACAGTTGAATCAGGGACTGTCTTATGAAATATCGCGATCGGGACGGGGAAAGCGTGATGGGGTTCAAAACCCCACGCGCCCTTGGGCAGGCGCTGTTTTGAAATCAGAGCTATACCGCAGGTTCGGCGCTGAGCGCCCGGACCACGAATCCGAGCGCCGACGCCGACTGTACGCCGCTGGACGTTGCGAGGTAAACGTCAGGACAGTGCGGTTTGCCGCAGTTGCAACAGTCTATTTCAACGAGCCGGCGGGACTTCCAACAGCTGCACGCTGAACAGACGTTCGCGGTCGGTCCACACCTGGGTCACCGCCAGGTCGGCCTCGGCGGCGAGTTCGGCGAATCCTTCCAGTGTGTACTTATGGCAGCACTCGGTACGAAGATACTCGCCGCGCGCGATCTTCACTTCGTCATCGCCCAGATGCACGACCTGGTCGCGCTTGCTGAGCAGATGCATTTCGATGCGGCTCTGTGCTTCCACCCACACTGCGCGATGTTCGAACGCAGTCAGATCGAAGTCGGCGCCCAGTTCTCTATTCATGTGGCGCAGGGCATTCAGGTTGAAACGGGCCGTGACGCCCGCTCGATCGTCGTATGCGCGTTCCAGCACACGCGGATCTTTCTTGAGATCGATGCCGATCAATACCGCGCCACGACGACCGATGATGGCCCTCATGCTCGCGAGCACCTTGACTGCCTGCGTTCGTTCGAAGTTGCCGAGCGTCGAACCGGGAAAATAAACGACTTTTCGCTGCGCGCCGGTAATCGGGGGAAGGTCGAACGGCTGCGTGAAGTCAGCACACACGGGAACGATCTGCAGCGAAGGATAATCGCGTGCGAGTACACCGGCCGCCTCGAGCAGGTAGTCGCGCGAGATGTCGATGGGAACGTAACTCACCGGTGCTTCGAGCCGATCTAGCAACAGGCGTGTTTTCAGGCTGCTGCCGCTGCCGTATTCGATGAGCGCCACTTGCGGGCCGAGCGCTTCAGCCATCTGGGTCGCATGCTCCTGCATGATCCCGATCTCGGTGCGCGTCACATAGTATTCGGGCAGCTCGCAGATCGCATCGAACAGGGTCGAACCCAGTTCATCGTAGAACCACACCGGCGACAACTCCTTCGGCGATTTACGCAGTCCATCGAGCGCACCGACGGTCAGGTGATCGATGGAAGGGGCGACGACGGCGGCGGGAAGCTTCGACATGGAATTTCCTGGAGTGACCAGAGTGTTGATACGGCAGAGGCTACAGGCAGTGCGTTACAAGTGACGCGCGAGCCGCAATCCGGCGAATTGCCAGCGGGTCTGTGCCGGGAAGAAGTTACGGTAGCTCGCCCGGATATGGCTTGCCGGGGTAACGCACGAACCGCCGCGAAGGACCCACTGGTTGCACATGAACTTGCCGTTGTATTCGCCCAGCGCTCCCGGCAATGTTCGATAGCCCGGATAGCCGATGTAGGGCGAGGCGGTCCATTCCCATACATCGCCGAACATCTGCGTCATGCCCGCATCGCTCGGCGATTCGGGATGCAGCCGCGTGAGATCGAGCAGGTTGCCCGCCACTGGCAGACTCGCCGCCGCCAGTTCCCACTCCATTTCGGTCGGCAGGCGCGCACCGGCCCAACGGGCGAATGCGTCGGCTTCGTAGAAGCTGATGTGCGACACCGGCGCTGCCGGATCGATCGACTGAGGGCCGGCCAGCGTGAATTCGATCGTCAGCGATTCATCCCAGTAGAAGGGATGAGCCCAGGCTTCGTTCGTCACTGTAGTCCAGCCGTCGGACAGCCAGAACTCCGGTCGGCGGTAGCCGCCATCGCGAACGAATTCGAGATACTCCGCGTTGGTCACCAGCCGATCGCCCAGCGCATAGGGCTCGACCAGCACGCGATGTCGCGGCAGCTCGTTGTCGAAACAGAACCCATCGCCCGAAGCACCGATCTCGCGAATCCCGCCATCGAAGCTCTGGAATCGCATCGGGCCGGAGGCGCCCGCTGCGCTGTCACTGCGTCGCGGCCGATAAGCGGGTTGCAACGGATTGCGCGAGAACGCATGTTTGAGATCGGTGAGGATGAGTTCCTGGTGCTGCTGCTCGTGATTGATGCCCAGCGTGGTGAGCGTGTGGATCTGTGCATCGTCCATGCGATCGATCAGCAGCTCCGCCATGTGCTCATCGACATGCTCGCGATAGCGCAGAACGTCCTTCACTGTCGGCCGGGTCAGCAGTCCGCGCGATGGGCGCTGATGCATCGGCCCGACGGCCTGGTAGTAGGAGTTGAACAGATATTCGTATTTCGGATCGAGCGTCCGGTAGCCGCGCAGGTGGGGCTTGAGGATGAATTGCTCGAAGAACCAGCTGGTATGGGCCAGGTGCCATTTGACCGGACTTGCGTCCGGCATGCTCTGCACCACGAAATCCTCGATTTCCAGGGGCTCGCAGATAGCGCGACTCATCGCCCGCGTATGCGCAAAGGCGGAAGCCGTCAGCTCCCCGGGTCGTTCCGCCATCAGCGGCGTCTGCACTGTCGCCATCACCGCTCCCATCGTGAATCGTCAGAAAATCCAATGGCAGTTCCGACACCGGCATCGGGGTTTCGGGTCGTACCAGTTCTCGTGTCGGGGAAAACGCCCCACACCCCGTAAAAGTTGCCAACCCGGCCTACTTCCTCACTTGGAGCGCTCGGGGCATGCCAAACCGCACTATGTCAGGAGTGAGTCCTCATCGATTGGATAAAGTTGCTCCCGTTTCAACCCCTCGCGGAGCAGAAACGCTCGCTTCCCTTGACGGGCGCCGCACCGGCCCGTTCTAATACGCGCCCTCTGGCCTCCCAGCCAGTGCCGCCGAACCCTTCCCCTGGTTCGGGTCTTCCGATGGCCAAGTAGCTCAGTTGGTAGAGCAGCGGATTGAAAATCCGCGTGTCGATGGTTCGATTCCGTCCTTGGCCACCACTTCAAACGTCCAGACTCGTCCACACAAATCCAGTTACCCCAAGCGAATCAGGTACTTGTTGCTAGATCGCTTCCGCAGGCGTACGGTCTCTTCCACACCGCCCCAGGATTCGATTGTCCTGTCAAGGTGTAACTTTTCACGGGTTTTTGGGGAGTTGCCCAGGGAGGAGGCGACCATGGCGCAAACTGGAAAGCGGATGCTCACGGATGACATCATTGCCGCGGCGGTGCCGGGCGAGAAGCCGATCAAGCTGTCGATGGGGACGGACTGCTACTAATCGTGATGCCCGAAGGCGGCATGTGGCGGCGCCAGAGATATACCTCGATGGTCTGCAAAGCGCAATCGTAGGGGGGGCTCGTAGTCGGTCGCGCGCGATATGAGAGTGTCGAGGAGCTCGCGGTAGCTACGCCGAGCTTCATGCGCCCATATGGCAAAGTAGATGCAAGTGACTGCTAAGGCATCTAATCGCCCTTGTCCTGGCAAACAGCATGACTGGAGTCGATGGGTGGGCGGCCCCCTGGTGCATTCTCAATGATCTATGAGATTGCAATCGTACCGCGCGCTTGCTTCACATTGTTTCTAACCTGCCTCAGGTTTGAAATTTCAGGCTCGAATGCCTGCTTCAGCTTCTTCATATGGGTAATAAGCCAGTCAATCATGGCTGGCCAATTTTCCTTCTCATGACCCTCAAACGCTTTCGAAAACTGGACAATTGACGCTTTGTTCTCGTCCATCCTGCGCCAAACAAGTTGCTCGCCAAACACAGATTCAATGGTGCCCTTGCGACTATGCAGGTAGTCGAACATCGCCTTGTTCTGCTCCAGGGAGGGACTCGACATAGAAAAATCTACTCTCGCCTCGCCTTGGCCAAATATCAGCGCGTAGTGCGCGCCACTTACTCCTGAGCCAGCATTTAGCCAATGGTCTCGGCTAGGGCTCACGCCTGAGTACAGATCAAAGCCTTCCGCCTCCATTGAGTCTAAAAGCTTCCGCCAAAACTCAAGGCGTAGGGTGTGCCGGGTTGCGTCAACTCGTTCAGTGGAGTCTTCCTGCTGCTCCTTTTCAGAGATGCCGATCATCAGCTCCTCCGCCTCAGCCAGCGGTATAACTTGCTCCAGATTCAGGAGGATCAGTTGTTCATGCCGATATGGCGTGGCCTTAAAGCACTTGAGGTTGACCCCGTGCCGTATCAACCAGAGAGCAGTGGATGTTACTTCCTTCCTGAATTGGGCGGCGACGAAGATGAGGCGCTGACGATTGCCGGTGTTCAGCTTTGCTTCGTCGAAATCCTCGACATCAAGAAAGCCGCAGATCTTCTCCTGCGCGGAGCCAGCCTGACCGGTCCTGTCGAGGTGCTTCTGGAAAATTGCGGCGATACTTGTCTTCGACAGAGTCGAGCAATAGGAGGCATATTTGAGGCCCTGCCAGACAAGGTCTCTACCGGAATCATCAAGTTTGTTTTCTATTACGACCAAGGAGCCTTCCTTGTCGATTGCCAGCAGATCGAGTCGCTCCTTAGTTTCGTCGAAACCAGCAAATTCCTTCTGAATTATCAAAAGATCTTCGCCAAGGGCGCTTGGCTCGTTCGCTAGCCACTCTTGCAAATGATGTCGTTCTCCAAATCCAAGATCCGAGAAGGAGGTGCTTTCCAGCCTGGAAATGCGGTTTGCCTTACCATCCACGCGAAACATGAGATCCTCTCAAGACGAGTTTTTCGACGATTGCATATTGTTTAATGCTAAGACGGTACAGCTCGTGGGCCTTGACTGTTGCTGCAGTAGATCGAAGGCAATCGTAATAGCATATCTCATTCATCCCCTTAATCTGTTCACCTTTTCAAAGCATAACGTGCTGAATGGACGAGCGAAGTGCTTCTTAGGCATTCTCGCGGCGGCTGTTGGGCGCATTGCGGCCATGTATCGAGGCTACTGTGCCTACCACGAGGTTCCGACTAAGCTGGCCCAACTGCGCGCCTTGTTGTGCCAGCTCGAGTTAACCCGATGTCGGTGCAGCCGGTACCGTCTTTGGGGCACTCTCAGCCGAGCGCAGCCGGGGCCCCAGCTTGCGCCCCCGCTCCACGACAATGCGCAGCTCATCGGCCATTCGACGATCGAGGTCTTCGACTCGATGCTCGCTTGTTCGGCAGTGATGCGCTGGCCGTAAGGCGGCTATGCTGACGCCAGCGTGAGCGTGTACCAAGTCAGCAGGCCGATGTTGATCAGCGTACAAATCCAGAACTCGACCATGAACGACGCCTTGCGATGCTTGTGTCGGAGCATGGACTGCGCGAGCCATGCGCCCGGCCAGCCTCCCGCGATCTCCATGAGATGAAGGGATTGCTCCTGAGTCCGCCGCCGTTTGTTCATGGCGGCACTTTTATCGGAGGCATAGGCAAGCATCGTGATGATGCTCATCACGACGTACGCGATCGGGATATACCATGACAATCCCGCCGTGATTTCCAGCCCAACCAACACGGCAAAGAAGATCGTCACGCACGCGGCACGGATGAGCGGCGGCTGGTTACTGTGTGAGCGTGACTTCGGCTTGCGCGTAGCCGACCGATACTTGGCATCTTCCAGTCCCAACGGTCGCACGTCCGTTGCCTGCGGCCTGCCTTGTTTATCCGTGGCTAATAAATAGGTGACGCGGTCGCCGGAAATCGGGCGCTTGACGCGAACTGTGAACGCGCGGATATGGCAGAAGACTCTCTTGCCGCTGGCAGCAGGCTCGATGAAGCCATAGCCGCGGTCATCGCGCCAATCAACGAGAGTTCCCTTCGAGCGTTTCACTAGGACCACTCAGTCAGTGAAGGGCAAGTGTAGCCGCTCCGGTGATTGCGCCCTGACCCGGCCTCTGCAACAAGACGGCGACGCTGGTGGCGTCGCGTGCGAGCGAAGCGAGAGGCACCGTCATCTGCTGTGGAGCGCCATTCCATTTGGCGAGACGCCGGAAGGAACGAACGATGTTGACCTCTCGCAGTGAGCGATTTGCGTTTTCGCCGCGCCCGATCTTGGTGGTGGCCTCGCTGAGATAGGCGACCACATAAACATCCATAGGTTCGCGCCACTGCTCGGTGAAGTGGATCTCAAGATTAGCGCCTGCCTTCGACAACGAGATCGCCAATGCGTCGCGGTCCTGTGCGAGCGCTCGATCCATCGAAATGCGATCAGCGCCCAAGAAACTCGTGTCGCCGCTGACAACCACGTGTGGAGTAAATGCGCCCGATCTAGACAGCTTGCGTACATAGCCGCGCTGTCGTTGCGTAGCTTCCGGCATGGAGAATCGATCTTTCCAGCCGAGCTCGTCCCAATAATCCACATGATAGGCGAGAGCTACGACATCCGGTTTTCGCGCGATCTCCGCGAGCAGCGCGTCGGCGGGCGGGCATGAACTGCATCCTTGCGCGGTGAAGAGTTCGACTACAACTGGCGCGGCGCTTACTGGCATGCACGAGAGCGCCACGTAGGCAGCTACAAACGGCAGCAGGATCGAGTGCAGTCGATAGTTCATGAGGTGGAAAGGTATCTCAGTGTGTTCAGCAAGTCGCTACCCGGGATTGATCTTCAACATCTGTGCGTCCACTGCATGTCGTTGTCATTCCTCTCTCGAGAAGCCGAAAGGCGAAAGACGGAGTTACACCCCGAAGGATGGAGTGATTTACCTTCTAATCCGCGTCCTATGGAGGGATTAAAAGGCGGCGCGCTACCGCGCTGCATCCCTTTTGTAGCCCTAAGGCCGCAGAGACCGCGCTGTGAATGCGTTTTGATGCCCCAGGGCTACACTTGCCTATTGCCTGCTTGTATCCCGGAGGCTACACTAACCCTCATTTAGCCGGTAATTGATGCTCCGAGGCTACAAATGTCCACTCTCGCCGACGTCGCAGAACTATTGAAGCGGGCTCGCGCTGAAGCAGGATTGTCCCAGGAAGCCCTCGCTAAACAGGCAGGAGTAGCGCGTACGACTCTCGCGCGAATGGAGACTCTCGCCAAAGGCGACATGAGTGTGTCGGCCTTGGTCCGGCTTCTGGAGGCGGCGGGGTACGACCTCAAGGCAGTCAAGCAGGGCCACCAGCGAACCCTCGAAGATATCCTCGCCGAGCAGCGCGGCGTTTCGTAGTTCAATCACCTGAACTTCCAATGTCTCCGCGCAAATCTCAGGTTCAGTGATGAAACTAGATGTCCAGGTCTGTGGGAGAACCGTCGCCACACTCTACAGAGAGCGTGACGAATATGTGCTGAGCTATCTAGACGGGACAGCCGCTCAGGATTTTGTGAGCCTCGCCATGCCGGTGCGCACGCAGGCCTGGGTCTGGCCGCGCGATCTGCATCCTTTCTTTCGGCAGAACCTGCCCGAGGGATTTCTCCTCAACATCATTCGTGAGGAGTTCGGCCGCTACATGGATGGCACGGACCTGTCGCTACTCGCCGTGATAGGTGGTTTCGGCATTGGGCGCGTCACCGTTACGCCTGAAGGCGCCGTCGCGGGCGCCGATCTCAAACCGCTTGAAATCGAGAAGCTTCTCACCGCAGAGACTTCGACGGCGCAGTTTGCAGGCTTGGTCCGCGAATACGCTCGGGCCGCTATTTCAGGCGCCGTTCCGAAGTTCATTGCGCCTGAAGAATCGGTCAGCGAAGAAGGGGCGGTGGCGACGGGCAAGACCACATTGCGCGGCGCTCGTCATATCGTGAAGGGGTCGGACGAGGCCACGCCTTTTCTAGGCTTCAACGAGTTCTACGCCATGCGTGTGCTTGAACGCATGAATGTCGGCCCGGTGGCGAAGACTCGCATGAGTGCGGATGGTCGGATACTCATCGTAGATCGATTCGATGTCGACGCAAGCGGCATCGCTGTGTACGGGCTCGAAGATGCGTGCAGCCTGCTTGGATTGCCGCCTCACGAGAAGTACATGCCGTCGATGGAGCGAATCGTCAACGCGCTGAGAGAATACTTGCCGCCGGCCAGTCGTCACCAGCAGTTCACGCAGTTGGGCTGGCTCATTCTCGCGAACTTCGTCGTGCGCAACGCCGACTGTCATTCCAAGAACATTGCGTTGTACTACCGGGACTACGGCCACGTAGCGTTTACTCCGGCCTACGACATCGTAACCACGCAGGCGTATCCGCGGTTCGCGAACAATACGCCGGGCCTGTCGATCGACGGACGCAAGACCTGGGCACCTGGTAAATCACTCGAACGTTTCTTCAATGTAAGACTCGGCATTGCTCCTCGTGACTACGAAAGTATGGTAGCTCGCGTCTGCGACTCCGCAGTCGATACCGGTCGAGAGCTGATAGAAGCCTCCAACAACGAACCTCGTTGGCGACCGATCGCGAAGCAGATGCTGTACGCCTGGAATGAGGGCATGGCCAGCTTGCGCAGCGTTCGCTCCGAGCGGAAATACAAGTCACTCAGCGCAGACATTCAAGCAGCGGGCTTCTCCGATCCAGAACCACGGAGCGGCCCACCGTGATTGGCCGCTCCGAAGGCATTGCCAAGCGCTGAAGCACCTGACTTTCATCAGAGCGACGGCTGCACCTCACTCAATTCGGCAGCGGCTTACCCGCCTGCTCACTAACGACGTACTCAGCGTACCAATCCGACCAGTTCGCATCGTGCTGGCCGATCCGCTTCTCATGCTCGCCATGAGCGACTGCCGCACGGCGTAGCGCGCTGGCAAGATCATTCAGCGAGGCGAACGTCGTTTCATCCGTGTCCACGCGCCCGGGCAATCGCGCAGTGACTTCCTGTAACAGCCAATCGTTGCCGTCCGGATCGCTGAACGAAGCGAACGAGCTATAACTGCGGCGCTCCGGATCCCGCCCGCTGACCGCGGGCTTTCCCGGCCCTGCTCGGTGAAATACGTCGCTCACGTCGACACCGCGACCGATGAGTTCGGTGTGCGCTGCTTCGATGTCGGACACGACCAGATAAAGTCCGCGCGCCGAGCCCGGCGCGGCTGCAGTAACGCCCTTGCCAAAGTGGATGGAGCACGGCGAACCGGGCGGTGTGAATTGCAGGACGCGAAACTCATCGCCGACGCTGAAGTCGGCGTCGAGCCTCCAGCCCAGGTCGCCATAAAAGCGCTTGGAGCGGTCGACGTCTGTAACAGGAATGACGACTGCTTCGAGTTTCATGTCGACCGTCCCCGCTGTACGGGATTGAGTTGCAGTCTTGCCGCGCTGCTGGACGCTGCTCATAGCGAACTCCTTACGTTTGGATGACCCACGTGTCCCAACACGCCCGAATCACAGCAGAGGTGCGCGGCTGAATCGATTGCACTATGGTATTGGTGGTTCGATGCGACCTGAGGAGTATCCATGACGAGAGTGGCTGTGATCACCGGAGCCGGCAGCGGGATTGGCCGCAACGTCTCCCTCGCTTTGGTAAAACGAGGATTCACAGTGGTGCTCGCCGGCCGGTCGCTCGAGTCGTTGACCGAGACGGCGCGGCTGGCGCAGAGCACCCAGACGTTATCGGTAGTGACCGATGTCACCGATGCATCGTCAGCGAGCGAACTGTTTGCGAAGACTGTCGCGACGTTCGGCCGTGTGGATCTACTCTTCAACAACGCAGGCGCATCGGCGCCACAGGTCCCGTTCGAAGAGATTTCCTTGCAGCAATGGAATGCTGTCGTCGCCGTCAATTTGACCGGCGCCTTCCTGGTCGCTCAGGCTGCCTATCGCGTAATGAAGAATCAGAGTCCGCAAGGCGGACGCATCATCAACAACGGCTCCATCTCCGCACATGTGCCGAGGCCGGGCTCGGCTCCGTACACGGCGACGAAACATGCCATCACCGGATTGACGCGATCATTGTCACTGGATGGGCGCAAGCACAACATCGCGTGCGGGCAGATCGATATAGGCAACGCGGAGACGTCGATGGCGAGCGCCATCGTGAGCGGCGTGCTGCAGGCGAACGGTTCCATCGCCCCTGAACCGATGATGTCCGTCGATCACATCGGAGAGGCAGTGGCTTACATGGCGTCGCTGCCTCTGAATGCGAATGTGCAATTCATGACGGTGATGGCGACGGCGATGCCGTATATCGGTCGAGGCTGAGCGCAGGGCTCAACTTTTCACGAGCATCGCGAATGCGGGGCTTTCGGGGAAAATGCGCTTCGCCGCGTCCAGGAGTTCGTTGGCGCGCTCGGGTGCAGTGGGCTGCGTCTCGGTAATACGCTGCACGAGAATGGCCGCCAGCTGCGTGCGAATTCGCGGGAAACTCCGTCCCTCGCTGGCCTCAATGTGTTCGAGCTCCGTGATGACTCGATCGACGGGAAACGAAATGACGAACTCCAGGGTGTGAGCCACGTGGGCAACTCTGTCCACCGATTCGCGCCGTGCCGCAATTTCCGGCGCTTTGGCGTTGAATTCCCCGGCGCGCGTCAATAACGCCGCCGCGGATTCGAATTCACCGCTGTCGAACGCCCGGTCGCTGAGACGAATGTATGTCTGCGCGAGTGCGTCAGGCGCCTGCGTCGTCATGAATGGATCGTTGGACGGTATCTCACCCTGCAATTCGCGGAACAGCTCCAGGGCTTCGGTCAGGTCGTCGGCAGCGGCCAGTCTTACCAGGCGTTCCTTCCGCTGCTCCACCGTCGACTTGGGCTCGGGTGTAGCAGCTTTCGCAGGCCGCGGCGCGGATGCCACTGGAAGTGCGGGTGCAGCTGTCGCGACAGTTGCGGCCACAGGAGCAGCAGCAGGCGCCGAAGTATCGGGCTGCGGAGAACTTTCGGGCGGAGGCGCGACGCTCGCGATCTGTTCGTTGACCGCCGGCTCGCGTTGTTCAGGTTTCGGTTCATCGACAACGATATCTTTCCCCGCTGCAACCATTTCAGTTGCAGAGCGCTTCAGGTCGCCGAGATAACCAGGCGCCAGATTCCATGCCACCGCGCCGAGCACCACTGTGGCTGCCAGAGATGACGCCGCCGCTGCAATCGAGAAGCGACGGCTCGGCTCCATCTCCGCAAGGAACGCCTCCACCGAGGGCGTGCGATTCTCCCTGGAAAATTCGAGGCCGTGCTGGAGTGCGCGCCAGATGCGACGGTCCAAGCCCGGGATCGGCGCTGGCTTGAGCCCGCGGCGTTCGGCGAGTTGCGACGAGATGAAATCGAAAGGGTGGCGGCTGCAGAACAGTTCGTACGACACGCAGGCGAGTCCGTAGACATCGTCGCGCGGATCGGGGACATCGCCGACAAGCATTTCCGGGCTGGCGTAACACGGAGTCAGCGCACCGAGGCTGGCGGGATCGAACACGGTGTGTTCGCCTTCGTGCACCCGCCGGCCGATTGCGCGTGCAATGCCGAAGTCGAGCACCTTGACCGTCCCATCGTGCGAGCGAAATCCGTTCGCCGGTTTGAAGTCCGCGTGCACCAAGCCTTTCTGGTGAGCGTGCGCGAGAGCTGCGCCCAATGCCTGGACGATGCGCATCGCTTCGGCGTGGGGTAGTGGACGCGCGACACGGCTCTTGATGAACACGTCGAGCGACACGCCTTCGAGCAGTTCCATGACCAGAAACACCACTGGTCCGTCGCGGTCGAAATCGAACACTGTCGCGACATTCGGATGCGCCAGCGTTTGCGCTTTGCGCGCCTCTCGCTGCAGGGAGATCAGGGCTTCGGGATGCCTGCGGAAATCCTCGTTGAGTACCTTCACAGCGACATAGGGATGGCGATCCTGGGCCTCTTCCTTGCGCAGGTCGCGAGCACGGAAAATCGTCCCCATGCCGCCGCGACCGATGATCCGTTCCAGCACGAAGCGTTCCTTCAGCACGCTTCCAGGGGCGAGCGGCTTCGCTTCCGCCTGCGGCCATTGGGACGGATTGGTGAGGGTGCCCGAGTCATGGGTCCTGGGGCGATTGCTGCGAGCAGGTGCAGCCGCTGCACTGGCAGCCCTGCGATTCGGGCCGCTGTCTCGCTGGTGAACTCGCGTGCGACGCTCCGGCTGCACTTGCATCGGCGAAGTATCGGTATTGCGATCGGAATCTGTCACTGGAGCGCGCGAAGCAATCGCCGGGCTGTCATTCATCCCGGCAGGGGGAAACAGTCCCGCGCTCCTCGCAAGCGCAGCGCTACGCAGTACATCGTAACTTTTGCGGTTCAGATGCCCTGCGCGCCAGGCCGTCTCGATCAGCCTGAAATGCAACAGGACGTTTTTGTCGTCCGGCGGCTCCCGATGAAATTCGGCAAGCGTTGCGTCCAGGCTCGCGGTCCCTGCGCAAAGTTGATTGAGCCGCGCCTCAAAGCCGCTCATTGGCTACCAATATGAGATTCAAAATAAGTGATGTATCTGGATGTGTCACAAAGGCAGAACGCCCGGGACAATGTAAAGGGACAGCCTACCGAGCATCCTGGTCCTGTCAAGGAGAAATCGGGCCTGGCGCCGCCTTCATTGGATGCACTGGCCACCCTGAAAAAAAGATGTAGTGCTACGCATGACAGTGACGCGCTGATGTCGCGTTGCGACGACGCATTGGTTGATTGATTGCGTCGGGCAAAAAGCGTCGCTTTCTCGTGCTGTATTACGCAACTGGCTCGCTACCCGAGAGCGCGATTTCGGTAGCGGCGCGAGCACTGCGACTCACCGCGAAAGACAATCGTACGGTCGCACTAAGCAATTCATAACAAGGCTTGCGTGGCATGCTGATGTAGCGTGTGGATCGTTGCACTAATCTTTCGCTGCAATTGCGCAGTTGCTGCCGTTGGCAGCTGTAGCGGAGATATCGATAAAATATGTTTCACCTGGCTGCGCGCATCGCATCTTCTCGTGCTCGGAGGCGATGAATACAATCCGCAGGAAAGACCAACGTAGGTCACTGGTAAGCCGATGGCGCAATCGAACACAACATTAAAAGACGACCAGCGCATCTCGATGCTGGTAGATGCAGCCACTCGTGCGCTTGCGGGAGGCCGGACCGGTGAAGCAGAGAGACTACTGCGACAAGCGCAGCTGGAGGCGCCGCGACATCCGCTGGTGCTCAATGAAATCGGACGTGGACGACTGATGGCCGGAGACCTCGCCGGTGCCCACGAAGTATTAACGCAGGCGGTCCGCGATGAACCATCCGATCCCTCCATCTGGATCAATCTCGCCGCCGCGTTACGTGGCCTGAACCGCCGTGAAGACGAGATGCTTGCCATCGAACGGGTGCTCGCGCTCGAACCAAACAACCTGAGGGCGTGGTTGCAGAAGGCGTCGCTGCAGGAACTCCAGAACGATGCGCGCGCGGCTGCGGTCACTTATCGCCAGGTATTGCAGATGATTTCGCCGGCAATGCAGTTGCCTGCCTGGATGAATGAGGCGCTGGCGCACGGTCGACAGGTCGTGGATGCCAACAATCGCGCGCTGGAATCGTTTCTCGAGGATCGGCTGACGACGCTGCGAACCCGTCATGTAGACATGCCGCTGCATAGATTCGATCGTTGCCTCGAGACCCTGGTGCAGAAGAAGCGCGTTTACCGTCAGCAACCGTCGTTTATGTATTTTCCGCAATTGGCCGCGATCGAATTCTACGAGCGCGGCGACTTTCCCTGGCTCGATTCGATCGAAGCCGCGTCCGACGACATTCGCTCAGAGCTCATCGACGTGCTTGCGGAGGATCGGCAGTCGCTCGAGCCGTACGTGACTGAGGGGACGGGACGAACGATCGAGCAGAAATGGCGCGAGCTGCATCACTCGCTGCGGTGGAGTGTCTACTACCTCTGGCGTGAAGGCGTTGCTTATCCCGAGCACATCGCGCGTTGTCCCCGGACAGTTGCCGCGCTGGAGAATTGGCCTCGATGTGAAGTTCCCGGCTGCAGTCCTACGGCCGTATTTTCCATCCTTGATGCGAAGACGCGCATCCCGCCGCACACCGGAGTCAACAATACCCGCCTGGTTGTGCATCTACCTCTCATCGTTCCACCAGGCTGCGGTTTCCGCGTCGGCGGCGAACAGCGCGAGTGGCAACCCGGCAAGGCATTCGTGTTTGACGACACGATCGAACACGAGGCTTGGAACGACAGCAGCGAACCGCGGGCCGTATTGATTCTGGACATCTGGAACCCCGCCCTGAACCCTGCGGAACGGGAGATGGTGGGCGAGACGATTGCGGGAGTGAACGAGTTTTATGGGTTTTCGCAGCAGCGGGGCGTGTAGAGAGTAGAGTGAAGCTTCGCATCGGGCACGCGAGGCAAAACGCCGAGATCATGAAACCCCCTTCCCGACACGGCATGCCCGACGACGACATTCCCGATGTCCGCGACGGACTGACCCGCAAGGAGCGTATCGTTCTGCGTGTGCTGCATGAGACGCAGAAGGAGAGCGGTGATCACAACGTGCCGACCCCAATGCTCTGGGGTCGCGTGTGCGAGCACCTCTATATCAGCCCGGCTGAACTCACCGCCATGCTTGCCCGGCTCGGTGCTCGCAAGTGACGGGACTGATTCATCTCTGTCCGCGAAGCGTCGATGCAACGCCTTCTTCGATCCTCGTGCGTTTGCCTAAGAATGGAATCAACATCGGTACGCGCTGCCGGTAGGTGGCGTATTCCGGGAACGCACGGATGAGATCGTGCTCCTCGAATTGAATGGCGATCAGGATGTAAGCAGTCGTCATGATTGCGAAGAGCAGGTGCGCGGCAGTCATCGTCGGCGTGCACCAGAAGATGAGCAGCCAGCCTACATAGAGCGGATGCCGCACCAGTTTGTAGAGTGCCGGCGTCCGGAATGGAATGTCCGTGTACGGGCGGCCTCGGAAGTACAGCCACGTCTGGCGCAGTCCAAACAGGTCGAAGTGATTTATCAGGAAGGTTGAAACGAGCAGCAGCACCCAGCCGGCTGCGAACCCTGCGTATAGAAGCGCGCGACCTAAGACGCTATCGACATTCCAGATCGATGCGCCGATGGGCTGCCACAGCCAGAACAACAGGATCAGCGCGAGACTGGAGAACAGTACATAAGTGCTGCGCTCGATTACTGTCGGCACGATCCTGGTCCACCAGCGCTTGAATGCCGGGCGCGCCATCACACTGTGTTGCAGAGCGAATAGGGCTAGCAGGCCAAGGTTGATCAGCAACGCCGCGCCCAAGCTGCTCGTGGGCGTGGAATCCATGGAGCGGGCGACTCCGAAATTGCCCAGAAAGCCGATGGCATATAAGAAGGTCGCGAAGAACACGACATAGGAAGCGACCCCATAGAGCAGTGCGAGAGAGCGTTTCATGGAAGCACCGTAATCGGCAGGACGGTACGCGATCATCATGTTTGGCAACGGCAGCCGCCATATGCACAATGTCCCGGTTGGCATCGTTTCTCTTTCGCGCCCGGTGACATTTGTCCCACCCAGTCGGCCGAGTCATGGCATCACTGCACCAGTCCATCCGCTACCTGACGACTGACGACGGCGTGCAACTCGCGTGGTCGGCGATGGGCAGCGGCACGCCTCTCATCAAGGCTGCCAACTGGCTCACGCACCTGCAATACGACCTCGAAAGCCCGGTGTGGCAACACTGGATCCGGTTCTTTGCGCGTCACTTTCGCTTCACTCGCTATGACGAGCGTGGCTGCGGCATGACGCAATGGCAGGTGCCGGAGGTTTCCCTGGCGCGGTGGATAGACGATCTCGATGCTGTCGCGTCTGCGTCTGAGCCACAGGCGCCGGCAGTGTTGCTGGGAATTTCGCAGGGCGCTGCTACCTGCATCGGCTACGCCGTTCGTCATCCGGAGCGCGTGTCGCACCTGATCCTGTACGGCGGATACGCAACCGGATGGGCGGGTCGAGGCGATCCGGAGGGACTGCGCCGTTATCAAGCTATCGTGGAACTCATTCGGCTCGGATGGGGCAGCGACAACGTCGCGTTCCGCCAGATCTTCACGTCGCGATTCGCACCGGACGCCAGCGCGGAACAGCTCGAATGGTTCAACGATCTATGTCGTCGCACGACCACTCCCGAGATCGCGGCTCACTTGATGCTCGCCCGCTCGGAGGTCGATGTTCGCGAACTGCTGCACCAGGTCCGTGTGCCGACCCTGGTCGTGCATGCGCGGGACGATAACGTGACGCCGATCAGTTCGAGCCGCGAACTCGCGGCGGGGATTGCGAATGCGCAGTTCGTGCAACTGGAATCGCGCAATCACGTGCTGCTCGAACATGAGCCGGCGTGGATGCGATTTCAGGAAGCGGTGTTGGAGTTCACGAAGCAGGTATCGACCGGAGGTGAGAGCGATCTGTTTTCCATGCTCACGGTTCGCGAACGCGACGTGCTGGATGGGCTGATAGCGGGACGCACCAATGTCCAGATCGCAGCAAGTCTGCATATCAGCGATAAGACGGTGCGGAACATGCTCACGCGGATATTCGAGAAGCTCGGGGTGAATTCACGGGCTCAGGCGATTGTGCTCGCGCGCGATAGCGGGTTTACGTCGCACATCTAGATTACGCCCTCAGCTTCTGCCCATCCTTCCCCGGCGACACCCCGAACAACCGCCGATACTCCCGCCCGAACTGACTCGGACTCTCATACCCCACGCGATGTCCCGCCGTCGCCGCATCCACCGCATCGCTGAGTAACAGCCGCTTCGCTTCCAGCAATCGCAACTGCTTCTGGTACTGCAGCGGACTCATCGACGTAACGCTCTTGAAGTGCGCATGAAACGACGACGTACTCATGTTCGCCGCTTCCGCCAGCGACTCGATCCGCAACGGTTCCCGGAAATGCTTTTTCAACCATTCGATGGATTTGGCGATTCGTCTCGCGTGGCCGTGGCCCGCAATCATCTGGCGCAACCGCCATCCCTCGGGGCTCTTCAACAGCCGGTAAATGATCTCCCGCTCGGCGAGAGGCGCGAGCGCCGGAATATCCTCAGGTGATTTCAACAGACGCAGCAAGCGTAACGTGGCGTCTATGAGGTCGACCGTTGCCCGAGCAAGAAAGAGTCCGCGAGCCGGCGCCGCATCCGCAGGCGGCGGCAAATCTGCATCCAGCAATACCGACGCCACCTCTTTGGGCTCCAATTCCAGGCACAGACATAGATAAGGCTCTGTCGCGCTGGCATCCAGCACCTCGCCAATGACCGGCATGTCCACCGATGCGACCAGGTAGCGCGAGCGGTCGTACACATAGTGCTCATCGCCCAGCGTCGCTCGCTTGCTGCCCTGTGCGATGACGCAAAGGCTGGGCTTGTAGACCGTCGGCATCGGATCGTTGGGGACCGCGCTGCGAATGATCGACAGGCGCTGGATGGCCGTGGCATGAATCCCGTCAGTGCCGGCGAATCGTGCCAGCAACGCGGCCATTTCGGTGAGGCGGGCCGACAAGGGAAGATCTGCATTCATAGCATCGAAGGCTACTCGCGCCGGGAAGCCCACGCTACTGCAATTCGCGCGCCTTGGAGAATCGGGCCAGGACTGTCCCGGATCCGGCTACCGCGGCGAACCGCCCGATGAGCAGACTGACGCCGTCATCAAAATCAACGGAGTCCATCATGTCCATCGAAGGCAAAGTCATCGTAATTACCGGCGCCAGCAGCGGCATCGGCGAAGCAGCGGCGCGCGAGTTGGCAAGTCGTGGCGCAAAGGTAATGCTCGGCGCGCGCCGCACCGAACGGCTCGAAACGCTGGTGAATGAGTTGCGTCGGGACGGCCACGACGCGATGTTTCTGAAAACCGATGTGACCCGGCTCGAGGACGTTCAGAACCTTGCTCGCCGGGCATTGGGTGCGTACGGCCGACTCGATGTGTTCGTGAACAACGCGGGCATCATGCCGCTCTCCAATCTCGATCAGCTGAAGATCGACGAATGGAACCGGATGATCGACGTGAACATTCGCGGCGTGCTTCACGGCATCGCCGCAGCCTTGCCGTACTTCAAGCAAATGCGCTCCGGACAGTTCATCAACGTGTCGTCGTTGGGAGGTCGCATCGCTGTGCGTACTGCAGCGGTGTATTGCGGCACCAAGTTCGCGGTCCACGCGATTTCCGAAGCGCTGCGACAGGAAGTGGGTGGCGACATACGCGTCACCGTCATCTCGCCCGGTGTGGTCGAATCGGATCTCGCGGACAGTATCACCGACGACGCAGCCAAGCAGATGATGAAGGACTTCCGACAGATTGCGATCAAGCCGGATGCCATCGCGCGTGCAATCGCGTTCGCCGTGGACCAACCGGCGGACGTGGATGTGAGCGAGATGATCGTCAGGCCGACGGCCAGTGATTTCTGATCCGCGGCGGCGAGGCGTGCGCAGGTAGGGTGCGAAAAAAGGCTGACGTCTGATTTCGTTCGTCCTGCGCAAGTCTTGTCATCGAAGCCGGGAAAGCGCCGACGATATTTGCCGATCAGTACTGGATCGAAGCGGCCATGCCGATCTCTGGGGATCGATAACTCCAGTGCCCCTTCGGGCGTCAGCACCGTCTTCTCGCTGCTGCCGTTGCGATGGTTGGTGAACCCGGTTTCGGCCTCGCGGGCCAAGCACATCCATCTCAGCGTTCAGCATCCGCTCGGCCAACGCCTTCTTCAAATCCCCGATTAGCCCGCCGCTGTCCAGCGCCGTCTTCGGATCACGTCCTGATAACAGCTCATCCAATAGCTCTTTGGAAAATACAGGTGGGGTGTTCTTCGCCATACTCGCTCCTCGCCCTGCCGCGCAGTGTATGGCTCAACACACAAAAAATCAGACACTCTCCCATCATCCGTCATCATCCGTTGATGCGAGGAGATATCGATCAGAAAACCAATTGCAGTTCAGCCACGACTGCCGTGCTCCCACGCGCAAGACGGCTACACCAACCTTACCTCTACCCCTCTCGCCCTTACCTCCTCGACACACACCGGATCCGCCCCACTATCCGTGATCAACAAATCCACCTGATCCACCGGCGCGATCACCGACAGACTCCGCCTCGCCAGCTTCGACGAATCCGTCACCGCCACCACCTTCCGCGCTATCCGAATCATCTGCGCATTCAACTGCGCCTCGAGCAGGTAAGGCGTCATCAGCCCCACCTCCGGATCCAAGCTATCCACACCTAGAAACAGCACATCCGCCTGCAACGCCCCCAGCGCATGCTCCGCCAGCGGCCCCGACAACGACCACGACTTCTGACGCAACACCCCACCAGGCATGATCACATTCACATGCGGTGAATTCGCCAGCAGCACCGCAATGTTCAACGCATTCGTGATCACATTGATCGACGGAATCTTGAGCGTACGAATTTGCTTCGCGATCTCAGCCGTAGTCGTCCCTGAGTCCAGAATGATCGTCTCGCCACCATGGATAAGTTCGACCGCCGCCGACGCGATTCGAACTTTCTCCGCGCGATTCAATGTCTGCTTAACGTCGATCGGCAACTCATCACTATCGCCACGAGGCAAAGCCCCACCATGAGTTCGCACGAGCGCACCAGCATGCTCCAGCGCCGTGAGATCTCCACGAATCGTCACTGCTGAAACGCGAAACTGTTCCGCGAGTTGAGTAACCGTTCCCTGCGCATTCTTCTCGATCAAGGCGCGAATGCGGCGGCGGCGCTCCTCCATCGCGATGCCTTCGACTGGGCTCGGGCTCTTTGCATTTGATTTAGGCATTTGCCTGTCCGTCCTCTTGGAGTGACTTTCGTTTCAATCATAAGCGAAAGTCTACTGGCGAATCACGACGTATTTACCAAAATCGAAAGGAAATGAAAGTTTCTTGTGCTTTCATTTATTGCCAATTAGGATGTGCCTGCCTGGCCGATCGGATTCGTAAATATAAGATTCGGGGTTCTCATGGCTCGCTCATTCAAGAGAGTGTTTGCGGTTGTCGTTGGGTTACCGTTCGGCGCGACGGCGTTGGCCCAGGAGCGGCCGCCGGCAGATACGCTGGAGGAGATCGTAGTCAGCGGCACGCGCGCTGCCTTGGTCGAGTCGCGGGATCGCAAGCGCGACGCGCAAGTGGTCCAGGACTCCATCGTCGCCGAAGACCTGGGTCGATTTCCGGATGACAATGTCGCGGATTCGCTCTCCCACATCACTGGCATTACGCTTCAGCGCACGCGCGGCGGTGAAGGGCAGTATGTAAATATTCGCGGGCTCGGCCCAGAGTTCAGCATCGTCACGTTGAACGGCCGCATCCTGGCCACCGATGGCGACGGGCGCGACTTCGCGTTCGACGTGCTCCCCTCCGAAATCATCGCCGGCGCTGACGTCTACAAGTCCGCCAGTGCGCCGAATCTCGAAGGCAGCATCGGCGGCGCCATCAATCTCACCTCCGCGCGGCCACTCGCCAATCGCGGTACACGCAGCTCGCTCTCTGTCGAGGGCGATTACAACGATCTCTCCGAGAACACGGGTTATAAAGCGAGCGCAGTGTTCAGCACGACTTTCGCTGGTGACACCATGGGCGTGTTGCTTACCGCGGTCCACCAGGACACGAAGGTCCGTTCCGACGCGGTGCAGGAGTTCGTCGTCACGCCGGATACCCCCGGAGCCTTCGACGCCAATGGCGATGGGGAGATCGGCAGCGGCGAAAGCGACCTGCTGGGACTGTGTTGTACGAGCTTTGGAGCGCGCATCCAGAAGAAAGAGCGCAGCGGCGTGACCGGCGTCTGGCAGTGGCAGGTGAACGATACATTCACGATGGTCGTCGATGGCATGTTCACTCGGCTCAATGCACCGACGGTCGGCTATCACGAGTCGTATTACGTCGAGGATTCCATTCTCGACGCGGACACCGGCCAGCATCGCTGGAGCGATGTCAGTATCCGCGATCACTGGGTGAATGGCATGACCATCGCCGAACTCGTGCCGGAAGTCTCGACCATCACTGAGCATCGCGTCGTCGACACTACGCAGTTCGGCTGGAATGGAGTGTGGCAGACCACGGATCGCCTCAAGTTCAATTTCGACGCCTATCGCTCGAAGGCGGAGCGCGATGCCGGTGGCAAAGATACCTGGGTGGTGTCCGGCATCGCAGGCAATCACACCGGCCGCGTAGACATGACCAACGGCTTGCCGAACATCAGCGTCACGCTCGAAGACGGCCGCGATCTCGGCACAGCGTTGCAGAATGGCGAACTGGGCAACGCCGACTACGGTCTTCACTACATCGGCCTGTCCGGAACCGACGTGACCGACGAAGTGACGGGCCTGTCGATCGCAGGTGAGTTGGAACTCGACATGGGACCGCTCAAGTCGTTGCAGTTCGGCGTTGCCAGCACGGAACGTACGAAAGAGCGCAGGACCATCGAGAACGATACGAGCGGCGGATCGTGTCAGTACTGCAACATGTACAGCACGACGTTCGAAAGTCTCGGCGCGGACGTGGCGCGTCCACTGTCGTTGCCGAACTTCATGCGCAATGCGGGTGGTAGCTATCCGCGGCGATTCATGTCCTTCGACGTCAAAAGCTATCTAAACGCGCTGCAGGCCCTGGACGGCCAGCCGATTCTCGATGAGCACGGCGAGCCGACCGGCGAAGTCTACGATGCTTCGCGCACCGCCCCTGAATTCAATCCGGTGCAATCGTACGATGTGGACGAAGAGACCATTGCATTGTACTTGAGCTCGAACTTCGCGGCGGGTCCGTGGTTCGGCAACCTTGGCGTGCGCTGGGTGTCGACCGATACGACGGCGAAGACGGCGATCGATAGTATCGTGTTCGTCGAAGATCCGACGCCCGAGGTTCCCACGTCGAGCCCGGATGTCACGTACAGCCAGGCCGAACCCCTGCGGCAAGACGGCAGCTACGACAAACTCCTGCCGTCGTTGAACGTGGGGTACTGGGTGCGCGACGGATTGTTACTGCGAGCGGCAGCTGCAAAAGTGATGGCGAGACCGTCGCTCAACCAACTCGCGCCGACGCGCATCGACAGCTCGCTCAGTCGCACATACCTGGTTTCTTACGACGGCAATGCGGCGCTCAAGCCCGTCGAAGCCAACCAGGCGGATCTCTCTGTCGAATGGTATTTCAGTGGCAAATCCCTCCTCAGCGGCGCGGTCTTTTGGAAAGACATCAAAGGCTTCATCACGACGCAGCTGCAGGAGAACATCGACATCGGCGTCGTCGCCGACATCGGCGGCGCGGGGCCGGCGCCGTTGCTCTACGACGTCAGTCGCCCGGTCAACGGCGACAAGGCAAAAGTTCTTGGGGCCGAAGTCGGCGTGCAGCACTTCTTCACGAACGGTTTCGGCGTACGCGCAAATTACACCTACACCGACACCAAGGCCTACATAGACGGCGTGCACGTCGGTCCACTCGAAGGCGTTTCGGAAAGGGCTTACTCCGTGGCTCTCATGTTCGAGAACGACCGTTGGGATGCCCAACTCGCAGCGGATTACAGCGGCGACTACATCGACGTGACAGACGCCGTCGCCAATTTATCGCAGACCGCGGATTCGATCACGTGGGTCACGGGATCGGTCGCGTTCAAGGTAAACGAGATGATCTCGGTATCGGTCGAAGGCCGCAACCTGCTGGATGAGTCTCATATGGCGCATCTCGGCCGTGCCGACATGCTGGGGGGATTCGAGACCTGGGGTCGTACCTACCTGGTCGGCGCCACTGCGAAATTCTAAGGATGAACGACATCGTGAATATTGCCCGTCAAGGTAGATCGGTAGTGAGACTCGCCATAACGGCGGCGATGATGGTGTTTGTCATCGCGGCGCATGCTGCCACTCCGGCACCGCGCAGCAACGGGCTTGCGCTGACGCCGCCGATCGGCTGGAGCAGTTGGAACAACTTCGGCGAGGACATCAACGAACAACTCGTCGTCGACACCATCGAAGCGATGATCGCGAACGGCATGCGCGACGCGGGCTACGTGTTCGTCAACCTGGATGACGGCTGGCAGCGCTATAAAGGCACGCGCCGGGATCATCCGCTCGAAGTCGATCCCAAGAAATTCCCGCACGGAATTGCGTGGCTCTCGAACTACGCCCACGAACGCGGCATGAAACTCGGTATCTACTCCGGTCCTGGCCAGACGACGTGCGCTGGCTACACCGGCAGCGAAGGGCACGAAGCCGACGACGCGAAAATGTTCGCGAACTGGGGTATCGATCACCTGAAGTACGACAGCTGCTGTTCGCATCGCGATGCGCCTAAGACCGAACTGCAGAGAATCTTCCGCACCATGTCGGATGCGCTGCTCGCACAGAAGCGTGGCATCGTCCTGCATGCGTGTCATTGCGGATGGGGTGATATCTGGGAATGGGCCTCGGATCTCGGCGTGAACCACTGGCGCATCGGCCAGGACATTTCGGACGACTTCAACTACCCGGGCAATCGCGAGAAATATTACTTCGACGTGCTCGACCAGCTCGATCGCGGCGTCGGCCTGGAAAAGTATGCCGGTCCCGGTCACTGGAACGACTACGACATGCTGATCGTCGGGCTCGACGGTAAGAGCAAGCAACTGGTGGGCACGGGCGCATCGAACACCGAATACCGCACGCACTTCAGCCTCTGGGCGATGGTGTCCTCGCCGATGCTGGTCGGGGCGGACATTCGCAAGCTCGATCCCTATTCGTTGGAGACGCTGACGAACAAGGAGATCATCGCGTTGAACCAGGATCCCGCCGGCAACGTGGCGCAGAAGGTTCGCGATGACGGCGATCTGGAAGTCTTCACTCGTGAGCTTGCTGATGGCAGTCATGCTGTGCTGCTGCTGAACCGCGGGGCGACCACGGCGGAGATGAGCTTCAGTCCTCGCCGCGACATGCAGGTTCCGATGGATCGTTTCAGCGTTCGAGACCTGTGGAAGCACCGGGATCTCGGAACATACGACATGCCGGTGACTGTGGAAGTGCAGAGTCACGAAGCACGCGTGTTCCGCATTCGTCAGCTGACGACGAGTGTGAATGGTCGATCGGGTGAATTGTCTACGGAGCCCGCCGCGCGATGAGCGCTTGGTTCACTTACGCGATCATGACGATGCTGCTCTGGGGTATCTGGGGCGCGCTTGCGGGGTTGCCCGGCGAACACGGCGTGCCGGAGACGATGAACTATATTGTTTGGGCGCTTACCATGATTCCGCCGGCGTTGATCGTGCTCGGACACAGCGGCGAAAGGCTGATGCGCGACCGGCGCTCGATACTGCTCGGCCTGACGATAGGCCTCACCGGTGCCGGCGGGCAATTACTGTTGTTTCATGCGGTGCGCATCGGGCCGCCGTACCTGATCTTCCCGATCATTTCGCTGTCGCCGATGCTCACCATCGCGCTGTCGTTTGCGTTGTTGAAGGAACGAACCGGCGTGCTCGGCCTCCTCGGAATCGTGCTCGCGCTGTTGTCGCTGCCATTGTTCGACTACCGGGCGGACGGTGAAGCATCGGGCTACGGCCTCTGGTTCATGTTCGCGCTGCTGATCCTGATCGCATGGGGCGTGCAGGCATACGTCATCAAGCTGGCGAACGCGAGCATGAATGCGGAAAGCATCTTCTTCTACATGATGCTGAGTGGGCTCCTGCTGATTCCGGCCGCGCTCGCGATGACCGATTTCTCGCAGCCGATAAACTATGGAGTGGATGGCGTCGGTCTTGCAGCGGTCATCCAGGTGTTGAATGCCATCGGTGCATTGACGCTCGTGTACGCCTTCCGTTACGGCAAGGCGATCATCGTGTCGCCGCTGGTAAATGCAGGGGCACCTTTACTGACTGCGGTAATCGCGCTCGCCATGGCGGGCATGATGCCGGGACCGTTCAAGGTCGCTGGCATTGCACTCGCACTCGCCGCGGCACTGTTGCTGGCGTTGCAACCCGAAGAGCCAGCACTGCGATGAAAGGTCTTCTCGACATTGTGTCGCGCCATAAACGCGGTGAGGCGACGGGTGTGTATTCGCTGTGCTCGGCGCATCCGCGAGTGATCGAATGCGCACTGACCGAGGCGCGCGATCACGGTGCGCCGTTGCTGGTCGAAGCGACGTCCAATCAAGTGAATCAGTTCGGCGGCTATACAGGAATGAAGCCCGTCGACTTTCATCGCTTCGTTCACGGCATCGCTGCGCGCGTCGGCTTCGGTGCGGACTTCCTATGGTTCGGTGGCGACCATCTCGGCCCGAACCCCTGGAAGAACGAGCCTGCCGATGTGGCCATGGTCAAAGCATGCGAGATGGTGCGTCAGTACGTCGCGGCTGGATTCCGCAAGATCCATCTCGACTGTTCCATGGCCTGCGCCGGGGATGTGGAGCCGCTGGCGGAGGATGTCATCGCTGATCGTGCTGCGATGTTATGCAGCGCTGCGGAGGAAGCATGGAAAGCTACCGGAGGCGAGTCACCCGTCTATGTGATTGGTACGGAGGTCCCTGTACCGGGTGGCGCAACGGAAGACCTGCAGGAACTCGCGGTCACCACGCCACGCGCCGCGAGCGATACGATCGGTGCGCATCGGCAAGCATTCGAACGTGTCGGGCTCGGGGCCGCCTGGCCGCGTGTCATTGCGCTCGTGGTGCAGCCAGGGGTTGAGTTCGATCATCACAAGGTGATCGACTATGCGCCGGACAAAGCGTTGGAGCTGAGCAGCTACATCGCTCGCGATTCGCAGTTCATCTTCGAAGCGCATTCGACCGACTACCAGACGCCGCAGAACCTGCAAGCGCTGGTCCGGGATCACTTCGCGATATTGAAGATCGGCCCGGGTGCCACTTACGCATTGCGTGAGACGCTCTGGTCCCTGGCTGCCATCGACCAGGAGCTGTCGGTCGGTAGTGGGCAGGACGATTTACGCAGTGTCGCCATACAGACCATGCGCAGCGATCCACGTCATTGGCGCAGCTACTATCACGATCCGCAGCGCGAGTCGCTCGACTTGCAATACAGCCTGAGCGATCGCATTCGCTACTACTGGCCCTATGCGCAGATTCAACGTGCTTATGAATCGCTCATCGCACGCCTGCGCCGCGGCTCGGTGCCTCTTACTTTATTGAGTCAGTACATGCCCCATCAATACGAATCGGTTCGGGCCGGACGCCTCGATCCTAAGGTCGATGATTTACTACAGGAAGGAATTGCGCTCGCGCTGCGGCCTTATCTGCGCGCCTGCGGTATTGGCAGTTCACAACGGAGTGCTGCGTGATGTCGAACTCGGTGCCGGGATACTCGGCTGCGGATCTCGCCGATCGTGGCGCGACCTGGACTGTCCGTGAGATTGTGCAGCAGCCGTCCGTCTGGATGAGCGTGGCGCAACTCATCGTCAACGAACGGGGGCGCCTCGACGCGTTTCTCCAGCCGCTGCTCGAGAATCCTGCGCTGCGCATCATACTGAGCGGGGCGGGGACGTCTGCGTTCATCGGCGATTGTCTTGCGCCTTCGCTTGCGTGCCAGTTGGGGCGCAGGACGGAGTCAATCGCAACGACCGACATCGTAAGTGGGCCGCAGCTGCATCTGCGAGCGGATGTTCCGACACTGCTGATCTCATTTGCCCGCTCGGGCAACTCTCCGGAGAGTATCGCGGCGGTCGAACTGGCAGAGCAGATCGTGCCCGGCATTCGTCACCTGGTCATCACCTGCAATCCGGAAGGACAGCTGGCTGCGCGAGCGTGGTCATTGCGGAACGCGCTGGTGCTCATTCTGCCGGATCCTGCGAACGATCGCGGCTTTGCCATGACGTCCAGTTTCACATCGATGCTGCTCGCTGCGGGTCTCATCTTCGGTACGATCCGTGCCGAGAAAGTCCCTATCCTGACGCGCGCGGCGCAGGCATTATTGCCACGTGCTTGGCGGCTTGCCCAGAAGCTCGTGGCGGGAGAATTTCAGCGAGTCGTCTATCTTGGCAGTAACGAATTGCGGGCGCTCGCTTCGGAAGCGGCGTTGAAGCTGCTCGAATTGACCGACGGACGGACTGTGTCGCTGTCGCAATCGGCACTTGGCTTTCGTCACGGGCCGAAGACCATCGTCAACGACAAGACTCTCGTGGTTGTCATGCTGTCGAACCGAGACTACACGCGCGATTACGATCTCGACCTGCTGGCAGAGTTGAAGCGAGATGGCCGCGCGGGCGAAATCGTAGCGCTGACGCCGCGGGTGGGCGAAGTCGACGGCGAGCAGGTGTTCTTGGGCGAGATGGAGGATGCCCGCGATATCGAACTGGCATTGCTCCACATCCTGCCCGCGCAGGCGTTCGCGTTACTGCAATCGCTCGCGCTCGGGCTCACTCCGGACAAGCCGAATGCGGCCGGCGTCGTCAATCGCGTGGTTCAAGGAGTCAACATCTATCCGTATCGTGAAGCCAGATGATGTTTCTCGGCGTTGACGGCGGCGGGACCAAGACTGCCTACGCCGTCATCGACAGCGACGGCGGCTTGCACGCGCGTCACGTCGGTCCGAGCGTGAGCCATCTGGCCGACGGCTTCGCTCCTGCGCGAGACTTGTTGGCGGATGGCATCGGCAAAGCGCTCGCGCTGGCATCGCTGTCGGCAGACAAGATCGACTTCGCGTTTGTCGGACTTCCCGCTTACGGTGAAGATACCGCGTCGATCGCCAAGCTGGACGCCATGCCGGCGTCGCTTCTCAGGCGCGATCATTATCGATGCGGCAACGACATGTTGTGTAGCTGGGCCGGCGCGTTAGGGTGTCGCGACGGCATCAGTGTCATCGCCGGCACCGGCTCGATGGCATATGGCGAATATGCAGGTCGAGCTGCGCGTTGCGGCGGGTGGGGCGAGATCATCGGCGATGAAGGCTCCGCGTATTGGATCGCCCGCGAGGGAATGAACCTGTTCTCGCGAATGAGCGATGGGCGCGTGCCGCGCGGGCCATTGTATGAACTCGTGCGGGCGCGGTGGGGGCTTTCCGAGGATCTCGATCTCTGCGCACGTGTGTATGGCGCGGATGCGAACACCCGCAGCGCTTTCGCTCAGTTCGCGCCGGTGGTGCACGAGGCGGCACGGGCTGGCGATGTCCAGGCGACGGCAGTATTCGAACGCGCGGCCAATGAACTGTTCCAATGTGTCGAAGCGACGCGTCGGACACTCAACGTCCCGGATCGCGTTGTGCTCCCCGTGTCGCACACCGGTGGCGTATTGAACGGCGCGTCGTCGATGCTCGAAGCGTTTCGTCGCGTGCTCTCCAAAGCGCCTGTGCGATTCGAATATCGTGCACCGGAGCATGCGCCGGAGATCGGTGCCGCGCTCTATGCTGCACGGCTGGTGGGTACGCCGCTCACCGATGCAGCGATCCGCAGATTGCGAGCGTGAGTTCGATGATCCTGGCGTTGCAACGTTTCTTGATCTGCGCCGGGATGATACTCGCCGTCGGCGTCAATGCGGCCGAGCCCGCCACATACGGTGCAGGCGACTTCTCTCGCATCGAAAAGATCGACACGCATGTTCATCTGCACGGCAAGCTGCCTGTATTCATGGCGCGAGCCCGTTGGGATGGCTTCCGGCTGCTCACGATCAACGTGAACTATTCGGTGTTTCCGCCGCTCGATCGGCAGCTCAGCGATGCATTGGCGCTGAAGAAGGCATATCCCGATCGCGTCGCCTTCGCGACCACCTTCGATGCGAGCGACAGCAACTCCAAAGGATGGCTCGCACGTACGCAACGCCATCTGATCGCGACCGTGAAGCAGGGGGCCGTCGGCGTGAAGGTATGGAAGGACATCGGCATGCAACAGCGCGATCCCGACGGCCGCGCCGTCATGATCGACGATCCACTCTTCACTCCGATCTTCGACGCGTTGGAGGAGCGGGGTATCGTTGTATTGGGGCATATAGGCGAACCGCGAAATGCGTGGCTGCCGCTCGATGCCATGACGACGAGCGGCGATCGTGAGTACTTTACCCAGCATCCGCAGTACCACATGTTCGCCCATCCAGAATGGCCTTCCTACGAAGAGCAGATCGCTGCTCGCGACCGGCTGCTCGACCGTCATCGACACCTGGAATTCGTCGGGCTGCATCTGGCGTCGCTCGAATGGAGCACGGACCGCATCGCCGAGTTCCTTCGTCGCTACCCGCTTGCAACGGTCGACCTCGCCGCTCGCCTGGTACACTTGAAGCTGCAGGCGAGCGTCGATCCGGCGAAGGTGCGGCAGTTCTTCATCGAACACCAGGATCGCATTCTTTACGCCACGGACCTGACTCGTTTGCTGGACCAGGAAGACGCCGCTTTTGCGGAAGAAGCTCATCGCGTCTGGACGGACGATTGGAGCTTCCTGGCCGGCACGCAGACGCTGCGTTCCGATGAATTCGCCGCTTCTTTCCAAGGACTGGCTCTGCCGCGAGAGGTCATAGATAAGATCTACAGCGGCAATGCGCGGCGGATTTTCCCAACGGCCTGGCGGTAAGTAAACGGTTGACGCCGCCCACGCAGTGACCTCGGTCGCGAAGTCACGTCCTTGGCGAACCATCGCGAGAAGATCGTAGCTTCAATCGACTTTCTTATGACAGGGATCTGACGCACGTCGCAGGGAACGCTTCCGCTGCAATCCGCGTTGGACTGTATCGCCGGTGCCGCCGGTCCAAGCTGCATCGCAGGGGTAGAGCATGAACCTGATCCTGTCCTGGTTGATCCTGTCATTCGCCGTGTGGGTGACGGGTGCGCTGCTGCCCGGGTTTCATGTCAAGGGAGCCAAGAGTGCGCTGATCGTTGCCGCCATTTTCGGCGTGCTGAACCTGCTGCTGGGTTGGTTGCTGTTCGCGGTGTTCACCGTTGCCACGCTGGGCCTGGCGTGGCTGCTGGCATTCATCACGCGCTGGATCATCAATGCCATTCTGCTCATGCTGACCGACAGGCTCACCGACCATATCAAGATCGATAGCTTCGGATGGGCGCTCGGTGGAGCGCTGCTCATGTCAGCGATCGGCACGCTCGGACAGCGGCTGCTTTGGGGCGCGTTCTAGAAACCGGTCGCCGTCACCCATTCGCTTCGAGCAATCGGAGCGTTTGAGGATCTCGCTCGCCAGCGCAGTATTTTTGTAGCGCGTCCCGAAAAATGTCGTTGCCAGGCGCCGCGTTGTCGAAGAGCGTCATCGACGAACGGAATTTCATATCGTCGGGTGAGTGAAATATCTGCTCGAGCGAACGGCCCTCGATCCTGTTGACGAGCCGTGTGCATTGTTCGAGGCGTGCAGCGAGCACGGGGTGTGCAAGATACGCTCGGGCTTCGTCCACCGAGGAGATGGCAAATCGCTGCGCCATGGGACTACGGCCGAGTCCGAGAATCTGCGGGAAGATGAACCACATCCAATGGCTGCGTTTCTCCCCGGCTTTCAACTCTGCCAGCACTTGCTCGTAAACATAGGACTGCGCGTCGACGAAGCGCTGCAGCGCATAGGTATCGTTGTCCGGCGATTGCATTGGGTTACCCCGCTGAGGTCGTTGTATGGCCAGTCCATAGATCTACCGGAGGGCCCGGTAGTTCCGGGCGTTGACGATTCCACGGATCGCGATCATATGACTGGCTGTTGCCCCCTCAACGAGGCCATAATCGCAGCTCGTAATCCCGGGCCGGCATTCGGTCATTCGTGGTCGCGCCGATCGACGTCATCTTGATCTACAAGGAACGCAGTGGCCGCCATTCCGATACCGAAGCGTTTGTACACGATGCCTCTCGTCATGAACGCGGCCCGCGCACGAGGCTGGGTAATGCTCTGCTTCCTCGCCGCTCTCCAAGCGGCGCCTGCCAGGGCATTCGACTTCGACGACATCGCTGAACGCGCCCGTTCGCAAGCGCAACGCCCGTTCGTCAGTGTCGTCACCAAGCCGCCCGCAGAGTTGCAGGCTCTCAATTACGACCAGTATCGCGACATCCGTTTTCGTCCCGACCATGCTCTGTGGCGCGCGGAAAGCCTGCCCTTCGAAGTGATGTTCTTCCACCTGGGCAAGTTCCAGACGGAGCCGGTGCGCATCAATGAAGTCACGCCGGGAGGCGTGCGTCATGTGCGGTATCGCAGTGCCGATTTCGATTATGGCAAGAAC